>JAADGR010000514.1 GCA_013152225.1 Calditrichota bacterium | reverse complement strand
GCGATCAGGGAATTCAGGGGCCGCAGGGCGAAAAAGGTGACAAGGGAGACCAGGGAATTCAAGGGCCACAGGGCGACAAAGGTGATCAGGGCGATCAAGGGCCACAAGGTGAGCAAGGAATCCAGGGGGATAAAGGCGACAAAGGTGACCAGGGCGATCAGGGAATTCAGGGGCCGCAGGGCGATAAAGGCAACAAAGGAGACCAAGGGGATCCTGGACCAATTGGCGGATCTAACGGTGAAGTGATTTATAATAATGGCGGTGTTGCCGACGGGTCTGATATTTATTTTGATGATGTAAATAATAGAATTGGTATTGGTTTAACAAATCCCTCTAAAAAACTGCACGTAAATGGCACTGCTCAAATGAGCGGTTTTAAAATGACAACTGGTGCGTCAAATAATTATGTTTTAACATCCGATGCTTCTGGTAATGGTACCTGGCAGGCGATGCCGGGTGGAATTGGTGGCAGTGGTAGTACGAATTACCTCGCCAAATTTACGGGGACCTCGTCTGTCGGCAATTCAGCGATGTATGAGAGTGGCGGAAAAATAGGATTAGGCACGACAAGTCCAACAGGAACGATAACCATCAAGCGTAATAATCCAAATGCTACACTTTCTAACAACGATGCTCATTTTGTTCTTGAAAATTCATATCACTATGGCCAGAGTTTACTGATTTTTTCATTTTTTGGCATTCCCAAGGGAGGTGTGCGAGGAGATTTTCAGGGTAACTTCAATTGGCATGCAACAGGGCAACAAGGTCATCAATTTTACAACAGCATAGATACTTCTAATCCAATAGTTGGAATGTCAACATCTGGATTAATAATTGGCGGAGCAGTTGGAGCAACGTCTAATGCTAAACTCCATGTCATACAGTCTGCAGCAGCGGATATTGTCAATATTTTCGATGGATCATCTGAAATCTTCACAATTTTGGATGGTGGCAACGTCGGCGTAAAAAATAGCAACCCTTCTAATATTTTGACAATTCAACAAGGCTCTTCTACCGATCCCATCGCCGATGCCTGGACAACTTACAGTTCACGCCGTTGGAAAAAGAACATCAAAACCCTTAAAAATGCCTTGGATAAAGTGCAACGCTTACGTGGCGTGTCTTATGATTGGAAAGCAGACAGTAAACACGATATCGGTTTAATTGCCGAAGAAGTCGGCGAAGTGATCCCGGAAGTTGTCGTTTACGAGAAAAATGGCGTTGATGCAAAATCAGTGAATTACGCCAGATTAGTCGCTGTATTGATCGAAGGCATGAAAGAGCAGCAGAAGCAAATCGACAAGTTGAAATCGGAAATTGAAATACTAAAAGAAGCAAATGAGCAGTGAAAATTAACAATGTCAAAAGAATCAGCATTTGTATTTTCAAAAAATGAGGCATTTCAAATGAAAAGGTTAAAAGAATTTACAATATTATTTGCTATCACATATTTTCTGCTGTTGCCAAAATTAAGTTTTCCCCAGTACGCCATAAAATCCAGTTCTTTCGCTAACGGTAGCGCCGTAGTCAGCGACAGCGTTCATCAGCTATCCGGCGCAGTGGGACAAATTTTCATTGGGACGACGGCGAATGCGCTCTACAAATCCAACAGCGGCTTTCTGTATCACACAGCAAAAATTGTGACCAAAGTGGAAGACATTCGCCCGATAGCTATTCCTAAGGAATTTCATCTAGATCAGAATTACCCCAATCCGTTCAACCCGAGCACGACAATTCGCTTTGGTCTTCCCCAAAAAAGCGATGTGAATCTGAAAATCTTCGATTTACTGGGGCGGGAAGTCGCCACGCTGATTGATAAAACAATGAGCGCCGGTGAGTACAAAGTCATTTTCGAAGCAGAAGGACTGCCAACCGGTGTCTATTTTTACTGCATTCGGGCGAGTGGATTTTCGCGGGTGAAAAAACTGACGTTGGTGAAATAAAATTAAAGCCGTGTATCCTTAAAAATTAATTGCGGATCAAATTTGAATTTGTAAGACCAATTTTTTATAATTCACTATACTTTAATCAAAGTTAGGGAGATTGTCATGGGTAAAAAATTAATTTTTCTGATCTCGTTCCTTCTGACGCTTTCTTTTTTGAGCTATGCTCAAGTACCGCAAATGATTAATTACCAGGGCATGCTGAGCGACGCCGGAGGAAATCCTCTCAGCGGAGATTACTCCGTTGTATTTAAAATTTACAGCGCCGAGGTCGGCGGAACGGTTCTCTGGTCAGAAACGCAAACAGTAACTGTTACTGACGGCTTATTTGACGTGCTGCTGGGATCAGCTACAGCGGTTCCGTATTCTGTTTTTGATGGTGCGGACAAGTATTTAGCATTAAAAATCGGCAGCGATTCTGAAATGACGCCGCGCAAAAAATTAGTGAGTGTAGGCTACAGTTTACATGCTTACAATTCGGACAAATTTGGAGGAAAGGATACATCAGATTTTATGTTCAAATTAAGTGGCGTTTCCCCGGATAACGGCAGCATCGATTTAATTGCCGGAGACAATGTAACAATTACACCCGACGCTGCAAATCATAACATTACTATCGCCGCTACAGCCGGCGCCGGAGGGGATAATCTTGGAAATCATACGGCGACCGAAAATATTAAATTGAATGGTCATGGAATTTCTGATGATGGTGATAATGAGGGGGTTTTCATAAGAGAAGATGGCACAGTTTTGATTGGAAATAAAGACGAAAATCATGGAATTGCTATAGACGGTTTAACTATAATGCAATGGCAAGAAAATGCCTTGATTGGCAGGATTTGGCTTGGTGACCCTGTTGAGATAATTGGGAATTTAAGTGTCGACTACACTCTCCATACAAGTTCGTTTGAAATGCCCACAGATGCAGCAGACGGTTATGTCCTTACATCAGATGCTAATGGCTTCGGCACCTGGCAACCAGTATCTGCATCCGGTGATAATCTCGGAAATCATACAGCTACCCAAAATGTTAAGCTTAACGGGCACTGGCTTTCCGGAGATGGTGCGAATGAGGGTATTTTTGTGAAAAATAACGGAACTGTTGGAATCGGAACTTCGGATCCCGCAGGTATGCTTGGTGTAGAGGGGAATATAAAATCCAGCGGTACAATACGCGCCGAATGGAGTCTTATCTCTGAAAAGGGCTACATTATCGTTGGTAATTCAAATACTAGCCATGGAAATGGAGATATTATTGCCTCTGATGATTTAATGGCTGATGACGATGTGATCGCGAAAGGCAGGATAGAAACAAACGGCTTTAAAATGGCAACTGGCGCTTCTAATGGTTATGTCCTTACCTCAGATGCAAACGGCGTTGGCACTTGGCAAGCAGGTGGCGGCTCTGGTGACAATCTTGGCAATCACACTGCTACGCAAAACATTAAATTAAACGGACATTGGCTGTCAAACGACGGCGGCAATGAAGGTGTTTTTGTCAAAAGTAATGGCAATGTCGGCATCGGGGATAGCTCCCCGTCTTACAAGCTTTCAGTTGACGGAGGAGCAGACTTCGATGGAGATGTTTACGCTAAAAATGAAT
>JAADGR010000070.1 GCA_013152225.1 Calditrichota bacterium | reverse complement strand
TTCTGTGTCATTTCAATTCTGTGCCCAATTTTTCGTTTATTTTAGAAAGGGACAAATGTCCGGCGCCATTACCCGCACCGGAAGAATTCCCGCTGGAATCTGTATATATTTTGGCCATTTATTTTGACGTGAAATCGTTTTGCCTGTAATTATTTTGTCCTTTTGGGGATTTGCAGAATCAAGTTTCTTGAAAGTGCCAGAGATTCGCAAAAAGCAACGAACCTGATTTTATATGAGAAACTTTTAATGTCGCGAGTTCACCTTTATTCATTGATAATTAAAAGATGTAACTGAACGCAGTGTTTCATTCAGAAGGAATCTTGTCGGGAAAACGCCGGAATTGGCGATTCTTCTCCTCAGGGAATGTTATACTTAGTATCACAAGTCGGCTTGGCATTGCCCAGTTGGTAGTATGAACAAGTCCACAATATCTGCCTATTCTGTCTTGAAATCGTTTTGTCTTTTTTGAGTTTGCAGATTTACGTTTCTTGAAAGTCACTCGTCCCGCCTGGCAAGCTGTTTTCCCGGCCTTGACATTTTAGTTCTATGTTTTTTTACGCACCCTCTCTCCATTTCTGTATTTATATCCATTGAGGGAGAGGGGAAAGGGGTTCCCATCTTTTTGCAGATTACCCCATTTCAGAATATTCATCTCGGCAAAAGTGTGAAAGCAGCTATGGGCAGAATGCTACAAAAGGTTACGATACTACTTTTACTGTTTTTTATTGCAAACGTTCGATCACAGGATGATAGCAAAATATTAAACTTTCAGGGCGGACGGGCGCGCGTTGACTTTTCGCTCATGAATAACCTGTTTTACGGCATCGGTGGAAAGAGTAACAATATGGGGAGCATCTCCTCTTTTTCACATGATGCGTCGATCGCTTTCTCAAATCCTGCCAGACTTGTTTTAAAATCAAAATCCTTTCATCTCGATTTTATCCCTGCCATCCAGGCTGACCTGGGGAAATTTATCGATCTGAATACTGAAATTCGTTCTTCAACAGATGCAGCTATAAGTAGTTATAGAAATCCTGATACTGAAATCGAGTATACACAGCTAAGTGTCCATGCCGGGCAAAAGGATCGGTTAAGCAGTGTCCTTTATGCCTTTCCGTTTAAAAAATGGAATTTTGCTTTATATTATCATCGCCAGTTTGATCTGAATTTAAATGCTGTTTTTTCCGGCTTTGGTGCAAAAATAAATACCAAAATTGCACTCTCTGAAGAAAAGGACGATATTTTTTTTACCAGCTTTGTTGACGGTCATTTATCGCTTACTGCGGGCATGAATGAATTGGGTTTTGCAGCAAGTCGGTCCATTACTGAAAAGTGGTCTGCCGGGTTTTCTTTGCAAAGATACACAACAAAATTGCGTACAATCGGGCTTATGAACGTCGAGGGAACCATGTTATTTGGGGGTAAAGAAAACACTTTTAACGATCCGAATGATAACTGGTACAATAATCTGAATCAGTCCATTGACGCGAAATATGAGGGAAATGATTGGGGCTGGCAGATTGCCGGTGGGTATGATGTGAATAAAAGGCTGCAAATAAATGCGGTTTTTGAATGGTTACCGGACATTGCTTTGGGCGGTTTTATGGATTTGCTGAACAATGCTGTCCCGGCCCTTAACCTGAATGTCCTAGGACAGGACAGCGGCGGGGAAGAGGGAATCCTTAACGCTTCAAAACTCAACTTGTCTCAGCTTACTCTCACAAAAAAAGTTGATAACTCAACCTATTCAGAAATTGTTTTGCGCCTTCCGAAAACGTTAAAACTCGGCGCAGCATATCGCTACAACTGGCTTGTCGCGCATCTGAATTATTCTCTTGGAATGACGCCGATGTCGATTGTTTATGGCCGGGACGAGATTGGTTTTCGACCTGCCCATACTTTGCGAACGGGGTTCGATCTGAAATACATTCAAATAGGAGCCGGGTTTACAACGTTAACCAAAGTGGCGAAAGGATCGGAAAATTTGGGAGAAGGCGGTTCCACGCTCATCATTCCGCTGTTTTCCCTGGGAACCTCCGTTTCATTTACGCAAAACATGCATTTAAATGTGCTTGTGGTTTCTTTTCCAACGCCAATTTTAAGGACAAGTTTTTCTGTGAAATTCTAACATTATGAATCAATTGCGATTAATAAAAATATTTTTCGTCCTGCTTTTTCTTGCTGCTGAATCCGTTTTCGGCGCAGGAATCACCCTAATACGAATTCCTGAAGTATTGCTGCGGGAAACGAGCACTATTAAAATTCAATGGCAGGAACCCATTCAGGCAAAGATGAAATTCGGCCTGAGCAGCGGCAACTATTCGCTGGAGACGACCGCATCAGGCACAGGCAACCTTTCCTTTGTGGCTGCGGATGAGGGAATGTCCCCGGGCGTTTATTATTGCATCATTTCCTCCGGTAGTTTGTCGTCCATGGAATTCAAATTAATCATCGAATCAACGGTGGCTCCGTATTTGCGTTCGCCTGTTAATAATTCCGTTATTTCAACGAGCACACCTGCTTTTCGCTGGGATCCGGTTGTTGGAGTGCCGTTCTATCATTTGATCTTGTCGGATCAGCCGGTAGAATTGCAGGAAGATGAAAATGGAGAACTCGTATTAAATGGCGGCAATATTATCTGGCAGATTATTACGCCCAATACAAGTGTCGTCTATGGTGAAGCAGATCCGTCCGGTTTTTTTCAGGGCCTCAATCAAAATGCGCCGCCCATCATGGCGAATATTAATTACAACTGGATCGTTTTGAATAATTACGGCAATCATCCGGCGCTGTCATCCATTATCCAGGCCGGTGTTTCGAGTTTCAGATTTTCTCTGGACAGTTCCCTGCCTGCTCCTGCACTGCAAAGTCCCGCGGCTAATGTGGACATCTCTGCTGCCAAAATTATTTTTAAATGGTCTTCGGTTCCCGGTGCTGCGGCCTATCGTCTTTTATTGTCTGAAACGATCGAGCAGGAAGGCAGCACGTCCAGTTATATTCTCTGGAATCCGGTTACTACGGATACATTTATAGAGTTGCAGGCGCGTGCATTTTTAAAAGGGGCCAACTATTCCTGGCGAGTTGTGGCGCTGGATCAGAGCGGCCATGGAGTTGCCAGCCCGATCCGAAAATTTGCTTACAAAGTACCGAACGCAACGCTGCATATTCACACATTTCGCAGTGATCACTCCTCGCTGCCGCGAGTTGAACTGCGCATCACTCCGGTTGATGGTTCCAGTGAACTTTCAAATCTGTTGACAACGGACAGCGGCGTTTTGGATCAGCTTGTGCAGCCCGGCGAATACACTGTTTTTGCCGCTAAAACCGAGTACGCAGATACCTTGGCAACAATAGCAGTCGAAGCGGGTGAAACAGCGAATGTTAATCTGGTGCTTAGCAAATTGATTCAATTGATCAGCGGCCAGGTGATTGATCAGAATTCGACTCCGTTGCAGGGAGTGACCATCTATTTACAGGAATTCCAAAAGGCCCTATCCAAAAGTGCGACAACCGACATTCAGGGACGTTTCAGCATTATGCTTGTTCCGGGAACCTGGTTCATCCGGGCGGAAAAGGCCGGGTATACACATTCGGACACTTTAGCCGTATCTCTTGGCAGCGGCCAGAGGGCAGCTTTGCCATCAAAATTGAAACTAGTGGAAAACTCGGCGCGTTTGGCCGGTTTTGTTAAAACGACCAACGGAATTCCCATTGTAAATTGTCGAATTGTGGCTGCAAGTGAAGGATATGAATTTTCCGCCAAAACCGATTTTAATGGTCGTTTTAATCTCGAATTGCTGGCAGGGCAGTGGCTTGTTTACGCGGAAAAAGACGGTTTTGTCCGCTCTGCCGGGAGAACCGTTCAGTTAACGCCGGGGCAATCTTTAAATCTTTCCCCCGATAT
>JAADGR010000481.1 GCA_013152225.1 Calditrichota bacterium | reverse complement strand
AAAAGCTGAATCCATGGCAACAGATCGGCGGTTGACGGGGTGAGGTAAGATTCATCATCCTGCTGCAACCGCAGAAACGATTCGGAACATTTTTGCACCAGCATGGCGCTGAACGGGCCGGGGGAAAAAGCATGATACAGATAGGCGGATTCCAGAAACCGGGAAATATGCACGTCGACGCCGGCATCGTTTCTGGCGGAAATTTCCGTAACACAATGGTCATCTTGATGCACCAGAAACGGCAGCATGCGTAAATTCTTTTCCGGTGCGGCCAGCAATTCCGGTTTCTCCAGCGTGTACGCGGCGCTCATCAAACTGCGGTTGGAATGATTGCTGTAATTCATCGACCGTTCCATATATTCGCCGTCGCAGGAAATGTCGATCCCTTCCGCCAGCCATTCCTCGGCGTACTCTCGGGCTATTTCATTTCCAAACAATCGCCACAGCCAACCCAAACCCTGTACATTGCTCCAGCGGTGATTGGGCGTGTGAATTCCACCGTTAATCAAAGCGCTGCCGATGATATTTGTCAGCTCTTCCAATTTGGGCAGGATACCGGAAAGATCAGGATGCTCCTCTTTCCGCATCAATTCCAGAGTGGGGCCAAAACCGTACATGGCAAAACCGGTGTCCGCAGGACTGGAAAAATTGCAATAAATCATCGAGAGTAACCCCGATTGGGGCAGATTACGAAACACAAAATCGATGGCCAGATCAATTTTCCCAAGCCAATCCGAATTGTGATAGTAGTTGGACAACGGTTCCCGCCAAAGAGCCAACGCTTTGGGAATAAAAGACACCGAACCTTTATCGTGCCAGGCAATATGAACCAGACCGGAACCATCCCAGGGAATGCCGCCATGTTCTTTCGTTCCGGGCGCAATGATCATGTCATCTGCCCATTTCTCCACGCGTTTTTCCAGAACGGAAACAGTGGTTTCGTGGATTTGACTTAAAATATTTTTATGCTTCGCTACATTATTCGCAAAAGTTTTCAAAATTTGATTTCTCTGGTTTTAAATCTAAAATGCAGAAACAAAAAGCTCACAATTCCATTTCGTAAAGGATAAATTCCAATCATCCAATTCTGGCTTTCGCAAAGTTAAAATCATATCAAACATTTCATATTTAAAAATGATTCTTCTTGCTAACTTGGTTTATCGGTACTAAAGGAAAGAAGTTTTTCCGCGTCGGCAACGCTAAAATACATACCCCAATTGCCGCCTATTTGATCGACTTTAATGAGAACTTTATTCCAACCCTCGCGAAGAGTCACATCAATCATATCCGTGTTTGGAGTGGCTTTTCGTAAAACTTTGTTATCATGTATTAATTTATCATTTAAGAAAACCCGCACGCCATCATTGCTACCTATACCAAGCTGAGTTGAAAACTCCCGAGGAGCATAAATATAACACAATCCATAAGCGACGCCAATGCTATCCGGTTCGAATGCTTTGGTAAAATCAACATAAGCTCCATTTTCCTCTTTCCATTTTTGCCAAACCACTTTAACGCCAGCAACACCACGATATTCTTTGCTAAAATTAATTTCATTTTCCGGTGGCAAAACCGTTTCCAGGCCGCTTGCTTTCGGGCAATCGAAAGGACCAATGATATTAAAATCGTGGACGAATCGAAATTCCGGAGAGAGCGTTTTTAGAAATGCTTCGACATTTGCCTGTTCGCTGTGGTATTCAATTCCATTTTCGGCAACAATTTGTTTAAAGGTATCAACCATCGCTTGATCCACTGGCTGGTTGTTGTTAATTTGCCTTTGAGCTTGAAACCACAAGTCAGCATAGTAGACAGGCAGATGTGCCAGTTTCACCTTTGCAAATTTAACGGAATCACCGGCGACTAATTTTTCTGCTTTGGCAAAATAAGCATGTGATTTTTTTAAGAGTTTCGGTGTGAGATAGCCAACCTCATCAGGTTCGGAAAAAAGATTAAAGTGCATTTCCGGATTTCGCACAATTTTGTGCAGCATGTCAAAGTACCTTCTGATGGGAGGCGCAGCTTTTCCATAGACTCCCTGCATAAAATCATCGATCACGGCGTCTACGTCAATATTTGGATTCCAAAGAAGCTTTGCCAGAACGTACGATCGGAGTTCAGCCCATTCACCACCACCACCATTCGCAGCATCTCCCTGACAGAAAATACCGGAAACCCCTTCGCGATAGTAAAAAGGAATATCCTTTCGAATGGCATTAAAATTTGGAAACGGCATCAGGTAATGGCTAAAATCCGTCACATAGTGCCATACGTATAGTTTGCCGCCCTTTTTTCGCCATTCCCGTAAATGTTTAACGTATTTGGCATTTCTCTCACATTCTTGCAAAGGATGAGAATCGCAAGAGGGCTGCATGTGACAAAGCCGAATAATAACATTATCCCCGACTTTTAACGATTCAGGCGGTTTTTGCGTATATGTATAGGCGAAGGTATCAAAATATTTATCAGGATACTTTTCCCCCAGAGAATCAGCGATGGCATTTACAAATGCAACTACGGCTGCCGAATGGCTCCCCTCACGTTCATCCAACGCTTTACAACTATCACACTCGCACCAGTCTTCCCAATCATTTTGTGTAATTGAAATGATATTCGCATCCGGATCCTCACAAAGCCATTCTTCTATTTCCCTGATCGCTATCTTTAGTACATCGGGGTTTGTCAAGCATAGTTGCCCACGATCTTTTACTCGTTTGCCTCGAACAAGTGAAAAATATTCTGGGTGTTTCTTGAAATACTTTTCCGGTGGGACGAGGGTGTAAAAAGTATGACCAAAATAACCTTTGGCATATTTCACTTTCCCACCTACTTCAGGCGGGAGATCCGCACCGTACCCATTCACCTTGTTATGGGTTGCCCAGGTCCTGTCAAAAGCTTCCGTATAAAATGGCATTCTATACTCAAAAGCCGGCTTTTGGCGCACATTTATCGAGGGAATGGACAGAGTTGTTTTTTGCGGAATCTTGATAACATCAGCCGTGTACCAGCGGCAGCCGAGATAATCTTCCAAGAACGTGAAAACGCCGTACATGGTGCCTCGTTTTCTTCCACCAACGATGAGAAGGTCTCTGCCAACCGTCCTAATGAAAAATTCTTCACCACTCATGTTGTCAGTATAAGTTTTGCTCAACAAGGAGTCGGTCAAAGAACTTTGACCTATAAAAATACGTTTTGTATTTGGAGCATTGGTCACAGATACAATCGGCATTTTATTGTCACTTGTCTTCTCAATGGTTTTCTGAAGTTCCTTTGCAGCATATTTTTCAGATGGGGAAGCATTGTCTGAAATGACAATCACATAGTCACTTTGGCCTTCCCGGACAAGAAGAATTTTTGGGTTTTGTAAGCATGAAAATACCAACAAACACCCCAGAAGAAGAATAGCAATATTTCTAATTTCCTTCATGGCATATACCTTGTTATTCCGCTGTAGATTTCAGTGCAATTGGGTTCCCAGTAAAAGTAAAAAAACCATGTTCCACGAATAAGTAAAGTACAACTGACAAGCCCCCCGAGCCCTCTGCTGCTGCAATCATTGGTCAGGCTTTCGTGTCATGAATACAAACGCCACAGTTTTGCCAGGGATCCTTCCAGCGCCGGTTCCAGTTTTGAAAAATCATCCGTTTTTTCCGGCATGTTTTCAAAAACAACGTACGGAACTTTGATCCCCTTGATGGTGAGAAATTCTGCATCACCGGAACTGACTTTTTCCCAGTCCACTTCTTTATAAAGGCGTTCCAATTTTTCGTCCGGCAGACCGTGTTCCAGAATACTGTCCGGTTTGTCGGGATTAAATCTCCTGCGGTTCTTGCGCAAGGATTCTTCAAAGGTGACGTTGACATAAAGAATCGCTGCTCTTTGCAACACGTTTTCGCTCAGATGTTGAAACGCCGAAGCAT
>JAADGR010000347.1 GCA_013152225.1 Calditrichota bacterium | reverse complement strand
GGACCTTGTATATTCGAGGAACTTCCGTTGAACATCTTTTTTTCGATTCAAATCCAGATGCAGATAGACCATGGTCGAAAGCTAGTTTCCATACTATGCCTCTGCTATTGATTAATTATAGTTATTGTCAAAATCATGTTAATTCAAATCATTATAAACTTTTCTTCATTAGCGGTGAATTGACGCCGGGATGTTCATAAAGGCATTTATTATTGTCATTAAAAGGGTGAGCTTTAAGCAGCCCCTTTTTCTTCCACTTACATATCGTTCCAACGGAGACATTTAGTAAATCGGACATCTCTTTAACTGTGAGCTGTCCTTCACTTCGCAATCTTGCATACCTAGTTTTTAGCCCATGATTAGCACGGATACCTCCTACGAGTTTCGCATTAAATGGCCGGCCTGTTCCGGATTTATAACCGCGTTCATTTAATATTGCAGCAATCTTTTTTAATGTGAAGTTGTTCAAGAGTTCATCAATTTGTTTTACCACCTCAGGGTCTGTTAATGCATGTTGCCAACCTTTAGGCGGAAGTGGAATATTCAATGTTTTGTCGGCCCCGCCTTTAAATCGAACATGCGCAGTGATTTCATCTCCTTTTATTAAAGTCACATCTTCAAGCAGAAGTCGAATCATTCGCTTTTTTTCTCGAACCGGGGTTTTCGGATTTTTCCATAGTTTCGGGAAATCTTTTGCAATATCCAATATTTTTTTTTGATTTTTTTTCTCTAATTTGGTCGAATCAGCCAAACGTTGTTTCGCATAATTTTCTTGGGCTTCGCTAAGCTGATGAAGTTTTTTATTCCATTCGGCTTCAAGGGTATCGGCTACCAATCTATTGTCGGGATCCACCTGCATAAAACGACGTCTTGCCATATTTGCTTCATATTCTGCACGTTCCACCTGCTGTTTTCGCAACTTATCCGCTTCATTAAAACGTGATTCCAACTCACGCTGAACCTCTAAAGCCACCTCTAACGTTAACGGTGTAATTGACTCGATTAAAAGGTCGCCGATAGCATTATCAACACAGGCGCCAGGAATGTATTGGCAATTAGGTTCGCCTTTTTGTATCCGGCTGCGCTGACATAAGTAAACCGGGTCTATTCTCCCTTGTCGTCTGTATTTATATCGAATTGTCATTCGTTGCCCACATTTCCCACAGATTGCCATTCCCTGTAGAAGACACGGACCTTCACGTGGTGGCGTTTTCCTGTTAATATTGTTATATGCAATGGCATTCTCTTTTATTCGCTGCAAATTTTCTTCATATGCATCCCAGGAGATATAGCTCGGATGAGCATCACGAATCAATGAAATCCACTCATCTCTTGGCACTTTAAAATATGATATTGAGCCATCAACATTCCTGCGAGAACGGTGCTTCCCATAATAATAAGCTCCAGCATAATTCGGATTTTTCAAAATTAGCTGTGCTTGGCCATATGTCAATTTGCCCCATTCCAACATACCTTTATTCGGGCCATTATTTGGCCGACGGGGAAATTTTATGTCATCATTCCAAAATGCTTTTACAGTTGCAAATGCTGCTCCAGTACGACGAAATATGTCGAAAAACAAATGAATCGTTTGTTGAATTTGTTTGTCAGGATCAAGGATTACTTTGCCATTATGATTGTAAATAAATCCGATTGGCAAACGGGTTCTAAATTCTCCCCTTCGTGCTTTGCTTATAACACCTCCGCGAAGACGTGATTTTAAAATATGAAGCTCTACTTCCGAAAATGTTCCTTTCATATTAAGAAGCAGGCGATCATTAAAATTAGTGGGGTCATAAAGTCCTTCCTCATCAAGAATTAATGTATCGGTTATTGCACAAATTTCTAATAGTCGAGCCCAATCAGCTGAATTTCTGGCGAAACGCGAAACTTCCAGCCCCATTACAAGCCCTACTCGTCCCAGGCTGACCTCTGTCATCAGCTTTTGAAATCCCTTTCTATCAGCCACGGATGCTGCGGACTCTCCCTGATCGGAGTCAATGGTTATTATTTGTATTATAGGCCAACCCAAAGCTATCGCTCGCTCACGAAGAGCATACTGACGTTTTGTACTTTCTGTATTTTCTATGACCTGCTTCATCGTAGACTGGCGGACATAACAGTACGCTTGCTTTTTAAGCTGGTTTGCCGTAACTTTTTGATCCATTGATAGTGCTTTCATCATTCGAATTCTCCCAGACTAAATAAAGTCATATTTGCTAAAACTCTTGTCATTTCCGATTGAACCTTGAACGGAAGTACCGGTGATGGATGGGTTTGTTTGCCGGTAGAAAAATTTACCGGAATACATTTATGCCATGTGCTTATCCAGGACAACATCCCTTGACGAAGAAACATTGCCAATCCTAAACTTCCTTTGCCGTGGTCCTCATCTTTTTCTAAAACGCGAGAACGCAACGACTCATACCGGAATGAATCCTGGTCACCGATTTTTATATCCGGCCCCGGATCAATCATTTTTTTTTACCTCTTTTCTTTCCGATTCGTTTCATCGCCCGTTCTATGCTTCTTGGATGGACTTTTTTATTAAATTCCGTCTTGATCAACCCCACAAATGTTCGCGCTCGAAGAGGTTCTCCTTTTTTTATTCTTTCTTCTATAAATTCCACTATATCCGGCGTTAACTTATGTGCCGATTTTGGCCCGGGCTTCTCGTGAACAAATCCTGAAACCCCACTCTTTTGAAATTGCGATTGCACTTGATAAAATGCCGGTCGCGATAATCCAAATTTTTTTGATGCCTCTGTTACAGATATCCCTTCTTTTTCAACAGATCTCAGCATTTCGTACTTAACCTGGACAAGATCGTTAGGGTCAAAAAAATCAAGCGTAGAATCTAAAAAATGTTCATCCTTTATCCTCTCCGGATGCTGGTGAAGTGCCCCCTGTTCTTTTAGCTTTTCAATTTTGTCATTGGTTGTTTTTTTAATTGTTCTCATACAAATTCCTTTGCTAAATATATTGAATCGGCCAATGTGTCTATTTAATTATGCCGCATATAATTTTCACTGTCAAGACAAATATTATATAAATTAATAATTTTTAAGATGTTGTGGTGATTTTTTAAGTCATGATGACAAAGATATAGGGTTGTTAGCGGCGTAATCTTTTTTACACTTGCGGCATAATTAATTTTACACCAACCATCAGGAAAATATCCGCTCATTTGTCGACCCCCTTTTTAATTTCGCCAACAAGATAAACCAATCTAAGGAGATCCTTGATACGAAAGAGAGCACGTCCCGCTGAAACAACAACGAATGGATCAGGTGGTGAAATGTCAGTCCAGGCAAGAGGAACAGAGGCTATGCGACCCTCAGAATCATAATGATAGACCCTGCGTTCACCATGCGGAGTTTTAATACTATGAATCTCAAATTTTTTATTTTTTGATGGATGAAATGGATGAATTATCCGGAAGGTTTTACAATTAGGATGTTGCAGGGATGCAGTTGAAACACTTGATTGTCCGCAAGTCACTATGACCGAGTAGCTCCTGAATTAAGCGAATGTCATAATTGATGATCTCGTAAAAAGTCAGGCAACCCGGTTAAGA
>JAADGR010000114.1 GCA_013152225.1 Calditrichota bacterium | reverse complement strand
ATGTATAATTCTCCTCGGATCGTTTTCCCTCGGAGCATTATACCAGGAGTAGGTCGGTTTTAGGGGTTTTCGCACAGTCTCTCGCTCAACCTGACCAGGCAATGTCGTCCTGTTTTATTTATGCTCCCCGGCTGGCGGGTTAGCTTTTACGTTATACCCTTTCTAACCCAACTTAATAAGGAATTCACCGATGATTACTTTACTGCGCATTGAAGCTAGCGCGCGGATGACGCGCTCATTGAGTCGTGCACTTTCAAATGATTTTTTCGAAACATGGCAGTCGGAACGTCCGAACGATCAAGTTATTATTCGTGACGTAGGTCTAAATCCACCGACCGCAATTTCTGAAAACTGGATCGCTGGAGTTTTTAGCGATGAAGAGAGTCTGACTTTAGTTCAACGGGAGGAAGTGGCTTTATCAGATATATTGATCGGCGAACTTATTCAGTCTGATATTATTGTAATTGCAACACCTATGTACAATTACGGAATGCCCGCAGCTCTGAAAGCCTGGTTTGACCAGGTTATTCGAATAAACAAAACATTTAGCTTTGATTTGGCGCGCGGAGACCAACCTATTGAACCAATCCAGAATGGGAAGACCCTTGTCATTCTAAGTGCTAGTGGTGAAGGTGGGTTTTCGCAAGGCGGTGTAAATGTCATAAAGAACCATTTACATCCACATATTCTGGAATGCTCTAAACTCTTAGGCGTTGAAAAAAGCTATTGCGTCACGATTGAGTACCAAGAGTTTAATGATGAACGACATTCAGAATCAGTGAAAAGTGCTCATGCGTCCATTGCTCCTTTAGTGGCTTCCATCAAAAAAGAGCTTTAGTTTTCTATCTAAAAGGTATAACACGTCGCTCAACACCGACCGCAGAAACACGCGCTTCGGTTTTATTGTTTGTCGTTGCGCGGCGGGTTAGCTTATACGTTATACATGGGAGCTGAGACTGTATCTGCGAAATTTGATTCCTACACTATTATGCTTAGAGATGCTATTAATTGGATGTAGCAAAATTCCTTTTGAGGAAATATCACGGTTTGGAGGCCATTTTATAACTTCAGAATTTGATAATATTTCTGTAAATCCTGTGAGTGACTACACGGTGCATAAGCAAGGACTTTTTCCTCCGATGAGGAAATCAAGACGGTTCTATTTTTCTTTTAGAGAAATAGTAAGATCCGAACTAGGTCGGAAGAATTATGGAGTCCGTTTTGTAAATAGTCCAAGTACAAGTTTTAAGAGGGGACCTTATCGGCAGGTTCTCTCTTTATCTATAAAATCTATAAAGTACAGAAATATTCGCAACAAAAGCAAAAAAGATTCTATAAAGGTCACTTGTTCTGGTCATCTCGTTGACCGTATTGAGTCCCGAACAATCTGGAAAAGGAATGAAGCTATTATCCATGGAATTGAGAGCTCCAGGTCGAGGGCACTTGAGGAGATTGTTTCAGGTAAATGTGTTCGGTCATTGTTAGGGGCTTTGCCTGGGAGATGGGAAACCTTAAATTAAATAGGGCTGAGATTATTCTCAGTGTAAATATTCATTTATTCATACGAGAATTAAGTTTAAAGACAGGGATAGGGTTTATCTGCTATTTCAGCACGATTACTCCTCTTATTTGTTTTTTATTTATATCTCAAAATTGTATAACCCGGCGCGAGACTGTGTGAAAACGATTGAGTAATCTGAGTACTGAATAAAAAGGTCTCGAGGATGTCTCACATTGAACAATCTCTGCCGGTCACATGATTTGGAGGCCCTCTATTTAGCCATTTTAGAGTTTTCACACAGTCTCTCGCTCAACCCGACCGCAGAAACACGTCCTATTTTATAGGTCTTGGGGCGGCAAGTTAGCAAAGTAATTATGTTGAAACCTACTCCATCAGATCAATGGGGTTTCCCCGCTCAAGAAATTTTTTGAAGTCATTTGAAATTCGTTCATCCTTTGTTACCCTTTTCCAGAAATCGTGAGCCATTGCTTTCATTTTGGGAGCAACCTTTGAATCGTAATTAACATTTCTAGGCTCAGGCGGGATAAAGTTGTATGGAGCAAGCTCGCCTCCACTTTTTGGCGCAAATCCCATAGAACACATGTCATATATCGGCAACAGTCGGAACACATTTCCCTCTATCCCCAAACTTAAATTACCCAGATGCATGTCTGTATTATTAATGAGTCGTCCAAAATTCCATAAACCCTCGGTATCATAAACGTGCGCCGAACTCACCAATTTTTTTCTGTGAAGTGCCCCCATGACTTCTGGCCAAGCACCGCCTAAGCCGGTAAACTCAGCATCAACCAACTGAAGTGAAATCATGGGCATCCGTCCATATTCTCCGGTTCTATCAAATCGCTGTGATTCCAAAAAGAGTCTGCCATCTATTTCAAGCAGCTTGGTCTCCGCTGCAGGAAAATTAAAATGATGGATTGCTTCTGTCGCGTGATATTCCGTGATGAGAACATCACGCCATCTGCGAGCAACCTCATTGTCCCCTTTGGGGGTAAATTTTACGATGACATGTGCGGATCGATCCCCACAAAAAGCGGTGAATTTTGGCTGCTCACCGCCCGCAGATGATCCGGGAATGATACCGTTCATGACACTTTCAGCAAGTTCGGGGTAGTCCTTTTCTGTGGTAATAACAGGTTTACGACGAACACGGAGAACAGCCTGTTCGCCAAACTTAAAGTTCCCCGGGAGATCGTCTCCATTGGAGATCAAATAACGCCCGATGTGATTTGCATTCCAGCGCCTGGGATCCGTTGGGAAATCATCAGATTTAGAAGCCATTGCCTCCGCAATCTGTCGGCCCAAAAATCCTTGAGGACTTAGATCGCTTAAAAAATAGGGCAAATCCTCATAGAGGCCGTTCCCATTTTCTCCGAGCAACACAGCAGGCATGCCTGCTACGGGTTCTACAAAAAAACCGCCATGCGCCAAAGGACGAATATATGCGGCCAAAACCGTATTCCCGTACGCATCGACCATAATCAAAGGGAGTTTGTCGTTTCCACCAAAGGCATTACGTGTCATTGCATATTTAGGAGGATATCCAGCGGGCAGTTTGATTATTGTATCGCCCAGCGCTCTGAGTTGTCGCGACACCGCGGTTTGACTTAGACCTGTTTCGGCTTGGATTTCTTTGGAGCTTGCTGGTCCTTGTTTCAAATATTCGTTGATAGATAAGGGCATATGGAGATTCCTATTAAGCTAACCCACCTAGATTTTGACTAGAAACTGCAAAGATAATAACGCGATAATATACATTATATCAAATAGTTATGCTGCTTTATTATTTTAAGTAGACTAGACCTTTGACTAGAAATTGTGCATCGTCTGGGCATGGCGGGTTCATGGTGTGTTTGTTAATTTTAGAATCGCAGCTTCTGTTTCTTGTAAAAGGCTGCCGTGGCGTTCTTTGCCGCCCAGGGATTGTCGAAGGGATTGATAAATATCGAGGGCTTTGGAGGTCTTTCCCTCTGCATTTGATAAAGTCTGGCTTCAATAAAACGATGCAGGAGTATTTTCCCTTCTGAAGGCGTTTGTCCCTCTAATAAAAATTTTAGCAAGCCCAAATGGGCTTCGGGAGATAGGATTGTCCCTACAATTTCCCAGCGTTCTGGTTTCCAGTTCATTTCATAAATTTGTAAAATCTGACGGTTTTTTTCCCTTGAAAGGACTTGAGCTTCTCTGCGGACTTCATCTGCGACCCTCAGGGTCTCGGCTTCGACCACTCGGCCTCCTGAATTTAAAAGCGCAGAAAGTTGAAGATCGCGAATATCCGGTCTTGTGGCAGCTTCCACGTCCACGGATGCCAGTGCAATCTCAAAATGAGGTTTTACTTCTGCCAAGGGCTGTCGTCTAAAAAGCATCCAAAAACCTAACATGGCGTGGGCGTAGGCATTTTTGGGGTCTTTTTTGATGGCCCAATCAAAATAAGGTTGTACTTCGCCCGGATTTGCGCTGCCATCACGATGTTTAAGATACATCGCCCAACCTAAGTGCGCGATGTAGTCTGCGGCTTTTTTGCCTTTTGAAAAGGTCACCCCGCGAAAGAGGACTGGGGAAAGTCGGTCGGCAATTTCTGAAAAACTCAGACTCTTTTCTGTACTGCGAATCTTACGCATCCAGAGCATGGCCAGTTG
>JAADGR010000043.1 GCA_013152225.1 Calditrichota bacterium | reverse complement strand
ATGATTGTGGATTTGAGCTACAATTTGGTGAAAAAGAATTACAAATTATAGTTCCGTCAGGCCCAAATGATCGAATTTCGTTTGTTTGAAAAATACTTGTTTTGCCGGTTCTTTCCGCTAACCACTATTTGTTTGAACCTTTTGAGAACGAACTCTGATAGCAGGCAGAAACGGCAGGGAAGCCGGTTTTGATTTGACTTTTAATGCAGATAATAAAAAAGGAAAAACAATGAAAAATATTTTAATTTTAATTTTAATCCTCACAATCCCAATCATGAGCCAGGCCCAAATGAAAACTCTGAAAACAAAAAGCTCCGAGGAATCTTCTCTCCGTCCCATTTCATTAACTTGCGAATATTTGCAAAATCCGCTCGGCGTCGACGTTCAGCAGCCGCGATTTTTCTGGAAACTGGAGTCAGATCAAAACGGAGTGAAACAATCCGCTTACCGGATTCTTGTTTCAGGCAGCAAAGAAGTGCCGGCAAGGAATAACGGCGAGATATGGGATTCGGGAAAAACAGAATCCGATGAGACAACACAAATTGTCTACCAGGGAAAACCGCTTGAATCCGGCAAGATGTACTTTTGGAAAGTGCAAGTCTGGGATCAGAATAATGCGCAATCAACATGGAGTGAAAGTGCCTTCTTTTCCATGGGAATGCTTCATGCGGATGATTGGAAAGTACAGTGGATCGGCGCGCCGCCGGAAAAACCATACCAGGGAAAAGGAGACCCGCCAATTCCTCCTTCTCCCCTTTTAAGAAAATCTTTTAGTGCCGACAAAAAAGTCAAGAGAGCGATGGTCTATGTTTCTGCGCTGGGCGATTATGAATTGCACCTAAACGGCACAAAAGTTGGAAACCACGTTTTGTCGCCGGAGTGGACCGATTATCACAAAAGAGTGCAGTACCAGACTTTTGATGTCACCGAAAAGCTGGTGCAGGGTGAAAATGTTATCGCGGCAATCCTCGGCGACGGCTGGTATGCCGGACGCCTGGGCCCGGTGCGTTGGGACAAAAACTATCCCCGGCGCGGGCCTTACGGCCTGGATCGGCGCCTGCTCATGCAAATGGAAATCGAATACACCGATGGCAATAAAGACACGATTGTTTCCGACGGCTCGTGGAAAATTTACTTAGACGGCCCAATTCGCAGCGCGGATAATTTTCTCGGTGAAATACAGGACGCAAGAAAGCGAATCCCGGGCTGGGATAAACCCGGTTTTAATGAGTCGCAGTGGCAGCCGGTTTCCATAGGCGCCACCCCTTCGGGGAAATTGGTCGCACAAATGAACGAGCCCATCCGCATCGTCAAACAACTTCACCCCATTGCCGTCACCGAACCGACACCCGGTGTTTATATTTTCGACCTCGGCCAGAATATGGTCGGCTGGTGCCGCATTCGTTTGCATGGAGCAGCGGGCACGGAAATTACTTTGCGCCACGGCGAAATGCTCAATCTCGACGGTACGCTTTACACCGCAAATTTGGCCGGAGCAATCCAAACCGATAAATATATTTTGTACAGCAAAGGTGAACAGGCATTTGAACCGCATTTTACTTTTCACGGCTTTCGTTACGTGGAGGTCACCGGGCTCACGGAAA
Organism: Calditrichota bacterium; assembly: GCA_013152225.1. Classification (GTDB taxonomy): domain Bacteria; phylum Zhuqueibacterota; class Zhuqueibacteria; order Residuimicrobiales; family Krinioviventaceae; genus Hydrothermomicrobium. Next base: position 1,981 of record JAADGR010000043.1, on the reverse strand, counting down.
AACCGTCATTGGAAATTCTCACCGGCATGGTGGTCTCATCCGACATGCAGCGGGTGGGACGCTTTGAATGTTCTAATCCGCTGTTGAACAAGCTCATGCAAAATATCGTTTGGGGACAGCGCGGCAACATGCTGGGCGTGCCCACGGATTGCCCGCAGCGCGATGAGCGCATGGGCTGGATGGGCGATGCACAAGTGTTTGCACAGACCGGTATCTTTAATATGAACACCGCGGCGTTTTTCTCAAAGTGGGTAAAAGACATCCGCGACGCCCAGACCGCAGATGGCCGTTACCCTGATTTTGCGCCCCAGCCTTTCAACCCTGAGAAGCACTTTTCCGACGCGCCCGGCTGGGCGGATGCAGGCATCATCGTGCCGTGGAGACTTTGGGAAAATTATGCCGACAAACGCATACTTGCACAACATTATGAATCGGCAAAACGATTCATTGAAAATATCCGCAAAAACAATCCCAATTTGCTGTGGGAGAATTCCAAAGGAAACAAATACAGCGACTGGCTGAACGGCGATAAAATTAAAGCAAAAGGGTACCCGAAAAGCGGGGCAGCAGTACCGTATCTTTTTTATACCACGGCGTATTATTCTTACTCGACCAAAATTCTGGCTGAAATGGCGCAGGTACTGGGTAAAACTCAGGATGCAAAATTTTATGCTCATCTCGTCGATCAAATTAATGCCAAAATAGTCGATAAATTCGTCTCACCCGACGGCCGCATTCAGGGTGATACGCAAGCCGGATATGCTCTGGCCTTGAATTTCAAACTCCTGCCCCCTGAACTTGAGCGCAAGGCCGCCTCGCATCTTTTTGATGCTGTGAAAAAATACGACGACCGCATTTCCACGGGATTTCACAGCACCCTGCCGCTCATGAAAGAGTTGGCTCACTGGGGTTACACGGATTTGGCTTACAAGCTGGTGGAAAGCACACGTTTCCCCTCTTGGGGATACAGCATTAAACAGGGCGCTACAACGGTTTGGGAGCGCTGGGATGCGTTCGTGGCGGGACGTGGTTTTCAGAATCCAAGTATGAATTCCTTCAATCATTATGCATACGGCGCTGTTGGCGAATGGATGTATCGCACAATTCTCGGCATAAATCCGGATGATGCACAACCGGGGTTCAAGCACTTTTTCATTGCGCCCCAGCCGGGTGGATATTTGACATGGGCAAAAGGCGAGTATAATTCGATCCATGGAAAAATTGCGGTAGACTGGAAACGTGCTGACGGCAAAATCATTTTGAAAATTCAAACCCCGACAAACACAAGTGCCACAGTTACTGTGCCGACGAGCGATCCTGCGAATTTCAAAAAATTGAATCCTGCGCTGCCAAAGGATGTAGAAATTTTAAAAGTTGAAAAAAAAGCAGTCACTCTTTCCGTGCAAGGTGGCAAGTATGCCTTTATTGCATCCTTTGAAAAATAGTTTTGCCCAAAATCGTTTTGCCGGTTCTTTGAGCAATATATGAAGAATTAATAAAACATCCGGGAATTCGTATGGAAAATTCTTTTAAAAATAATCACTTTAAATCAAGCACCTCTTTTATGGAATTCATAAATAAAATAAGGCCGGGAAGTTATGACGCGCACTCGTTTAAAAGTGAATACAGCTACCTCTGCTATATCGCTCTTTATCAATTTGCGACGCAATTTTGTAAAGAAAAAACAGTCCTGGATGCGGCCTGCGGGCTGGGTTATGGCAGCTACCTTTTGGCGCAAAACGCGGAAAAAGTCACCGGCATAGAAATTATAGCAAGTAACATTGATTTTTCACTGCAGAATTATCAAAAAGACAATTTGATCTTTTTGGTTGCCGATGCGACGGCGATGAATTTTCGCGACGGCCAGTTCGATGTCGTCGTTTCCATCGAAACATTCGAGCACATTCCACCGACAAAGGCGTTGCAGTTTCTGGAAGAATTCAGGCGTGTCCTTAAACCCGGCGGCACGTTGGTTATTTCC
>JAADGR010000355.1 GCA_013152225.1 Calditrichota bacterium | reverse complement strand
ATGCGTTTAATTTCACTACCATTGATTATTTTTTCAATTCTCATTTTCAGTTGTTCCGATAACAATCAATGGAAACGAATCGATGACGGGATTTCCATTATCCAGTTTCACTTGCTTCGGCGGCTTGGGATAAGTGCAGGAAGGGTAGATGTCGTCAAAATTGATCCGAATTATTATCAGCTTCAACTTTTGTGTGCTTCGCAGCATGGACACAAAAAGCGCACTGTGAAGGAATGGTGCGAAGAGTTCCATCTTACGGGCGCAATAAACGCCGGCATGTATAAAATGGACAGCATGACGAGCGTGGGGTATATGAAAAACTTTACATATCTCAACAACGATCACATCGTTCAGGATTACATGGCAGTATTGGCTTTCAATCCCGTTCACGATTCTCTGCCTCCGGTGCAAATCATTGATCGGGAATTCCAGGATTTTGACAATCTGAAAAAAGGCTATAATTCGCTGATGCAAAGCATTCGAATGGTAGATAGCCGTGGGAAGAATGTCTGGAGCCGGCAGCCACAGAAGCACACCATCGCAGCACTGGCAATAGATAAAGATGGGAATGTGTTGTTTATTTTTTGTGAACAACCTTACGGTGTTCACGATTTTATTAATTTTTTACTGGAACGCCCTCTTGCAATTCACAATGTGATCTATTTGGAAGGCGGGCCACCTGCTCAATTTTATCTCAAAACGAATGATCTAAAGATAGATCGGAAAGGGCAAGATAATTATCACTTTACCAGCATTCGCTCTACACAGTACACAATTCCTAACGTGATCGGTATTGTGAAAAAACCCCCGTCAAAATAAAACGAAGGTTCCTTTTGAATTCTTCCCCGGGAGTCTTGTTTTGTAAACACCCTTTTCCTTGTAACCCGAAATTGCTCGGGCATCAGGATATTTTTCCATTCTTTTTCTGTTTTTACGATTTTCATTTTCAGACTTTGCTCGTTTCGCCCGCATCTTTGTTTTGCTTGTCTTTTGCCAACCCCTTTATTGTCATTGCAAACAATCCAATGATGAATAAAACAAGTATATGTTTTTGATCTGTATGAAATTCTACTTAGAAATGACTGTCAAATCATTATGTAACAAAAAAATACCGCATTTAGATTCCCGTATTATCAGGTGCTCACACCTTTTGCAGCGCTTTCTCCACCTCACTCTTCAGGGCGGGATACGGAAGCGCCCCGGTAAGTCGCATAATCACTTGCCCCTTGTTAAACATCATAACAGTGGGAATGCTTTGAATTCGGTACTTGGCGGCGATGTGCTGTTTTTCATCTACATTTACTTTGACAGTCAAAAGATCGTTTTTGTGTTCTGCGGCGATCGTTTTTATCGACGGAGAGATAATATGGCAGGGACCACACCATTCAGCCCAAAAATCCACAAGAACGGGCACGTGCGATTCGCGGACAAGTTCATCGAACGATTTGGGTAACGGACGACTCATTTGTTGCTCCTCAAAATCATCATCGATTATAAAGTTGCAAGTCTTGATAAAATATAGAACAAAAAGTTGTATCTGCAGATTGATTTTGTATTTTTTTAAAACTGAAAAGCAAAATTCAATACGATCGGATGTTGCTCGCTGCGCTCATCTTTTTTCAATTTTCCAAAGCCGTTTCCGACAAGTGTTCCCAAAAGTGCACCAGCGAGAACATCGGACAACCAATGCTTGTTTTTGTGAATTCTCTGCAATCCGGTTACACTCGCCATAAGAAAAGCCGGTATGCCGATATTCTTTCCGTACAACTGATTTAATGTTGCAGCGACCACAAACGAACCGGATGTATGACCCGACGGAAAGGATAGACGATTATGACTCCCCGGGCGTTTACGTCTCACTGAAAATTTAAGCACATACGTAAAAACAGCATTTACAAAATAAGCTTCTGCCATGGTCTGCAAATTCTCAAAAGTTTCTTTTTGAGGACGATCATTTATTACCCCTTCTCCGATAATATAAACATTGGCCACAAGCCAGTTGTATCCTTTTCCATACTGATCCGCTATAAAAGAAACTTTTTCCGGCAAAAGTTTTCCCCTAAATCGTTTTTGCACGGTTTTGTCAAATCGGCACGAGAGGGCAATAACTCCTGCTGCCGCCAGCCACGATGGATTGTCAAAACTGTTGCGAATTCCTTCACCGATGTGTTGCCCATAGCTGCGAAAGGAATATCCAAACGAGACAGGAGTTTGCAGAGAAAAGACCAGGAAGAAAATCAAAAGATTTTTTTTAAAGATAAAAGAGATCAGTCGCAAATCACACCTCCGCCAAAACATTCTCCGTTCTGATAAATTACGCCGAATTGTCCCGGGGCAACGGCAGCAATTTTTTCATCGGGTTTGATGATGTATTTTTTTTCACTTTTCTTATGCACAATTCCATCATAAAAAACAGGCGAATGACGAATTTTAAAACGCACCCTCGCGCTCATTTCTCCGCTCGCAAAGTCCGGCAACGGGTTAATCCAGTTAAATTGATCGAGGACAATCTCATCCACATACACGTCCTCCGGGTCGTAGCCGTGGCTGACGTAAATGATGTTTTCACGGGTATCCTTTTCGATAACGAACCAGGGGCCGCCGGCAAGATTCAATCCCGAACGCTGACCAATCGTATAAAACCAAAATCCTTTGTGGGTGCCAAGATTTTTCCCGGTGGCTTTTTCAATGATCGGGCCGTTCTTTTCGCCGACATATTTTTTCAGGAAATCACGAAAATTAATTTTGCCAAGAAAACAAATCCCCTGGCTGTCCGGCCTCCCGGAACTGGGCAATGAAAGATTTTCCGCTATCTGCCGGACTTGTTTCTTGGTCATGTCGCCGAGGGGAAAAAGACTGCGGCTGATTTGCTCATAGATCATCTGGCTTAAAAAATAAGTTTGATCCTTAACCGGATCGGGATTTGTCATGAGATGCGTGCGGCCCACGTCGTCAGTGATCAGCTTTGCATAATGCCCGGAGGCAATTCTGTCGTACTCTTTAGCATATTTCTCATGGAACGCACCAAACTTTATCAGGCGGTTGCACATCATGTCGGGATTCGGCGTCCTCCCTTCCCGAAGTTCTGCAAGCGTGTATTCGATAACCCGCTGCCAGTACTCTCTTTGCATGGGAACAATCTCGTTTTTAATGCCGAGATGTTCGCTGACCTTGCGCACATATTCCACATCTTCCTGCCACGGGCATTCGCCGAAACCAAAATCTTCTTCCATCCACACTTTGAGATAAAAAGCAGTAAGATCATGACCCTGTTTTTTTAAAAGGGCGAGTGCAACGGAACTGTCCACACCGCCGGAGACAAGGACGGCTATTTTCATACATTTGTATCCAATGGTTTAAATAACTATTCACAATCTGTAGCTCAAAAAATAAATAGATCAAAATAATTAAGGACAAAATAATTATTTTACTCTTGTAACAATGGACGTTTTCAAGTTTTTTGTAATAAATCAGGTTCGTTGCTTTTTGACGAACCTTTGGCACTTTCAAGAAACTTAATTTTAAGTATGCTGAAAGTGTCATTCCCGCATGCTCTTAGCGGGAATCTATTTCATCCTGATGAAATGCATGCCC
>JAADGR010000267.1 GCA_013152225.1 Calditrichota bacterium | reverse complement strand
CAATTTATGAACAAGTTGCATAATAAATAAAAATACAATATATTCAAAGGGAGAAAACGATTTTTCTCCCTTTTTTTTATGAGATTTGTGATCCCGGATGAAGGAGAACGGAAAAAGGAAGCCGGAGAACGGAGACCGGAAAAAACAAGAAAAACTGTTTTCGTCCGACCCCGAATGTCCGCCAAATGTTCATTTCTGTGTCCTTATAATTTGAAACAGGAAATGTAAAATGCAATCCTCATCATTTTTAATCCTCGCCATCAACCCCGGTTCAACCTCAACCAAAGTTGCTCTTTTTGAAAACTCGCGCATGATTGCTCAGGAAAATATTCAACATGAAAGTAAAGTCCTCTCTTCTTTTTCCGGCCTTTGGGATCAATTTGATTTTCGCATTGAACAAATTAATAAATTTTTAGAGAAAAACGTGCAGCCGGCTACAAAACTCTCTGCCGTGGTCGGAAGAGGAGGGTTGCTCAAACCCCTCAGCCGCGGGACCTACCTCGTCAATGATGCAATGATTGACGATGCCAGAAAGGGCATCCAGGGAGAACATGTCTCAAACCTGGGCTGCGCTCTTGCCGACGAAATTGCACGCCGGTATAACTGCCCCGCTTATGTTGTCGATCCGGTTTCTGTCGATGAATTCAATCCGCTTGCCCGCTATTCCGGGCATCCCTTGATTCCCCGTCGCTCGCTCTCGCATGCTCTGAATTTGCGCGCCTCTGCGATATGGGCTGCTGAAAAAATCGGTAAAAAGATTGATCGATGCAATTTTGTCGTTGCCCATCTTGGCGGAGGAATATCTGTCGCTCCTGTGCAAGGCGGCAAAGTCATTGATGTGAATGACGCTTCCAGCGATGGCCCATTTTCACCTGAAAGAACCGGCGGCCTGCCCTTGCAGCCATTCATCAAGCTGTGTTTTTCAGGGAAATACGATCAACAGCAGATGAAGCGCATGGTCATGGGAGAAGGGGGCCTCAAGGCCTACCTGGGTACAAGCGATGTCAGAGAAATCGAAAGCCGGATTGAAAAGGGTGATGATAAAGCTTTGGAAGTATTTAATGCCATGACCTATCAGATCGCCAAAGAGATCGCTGCCATGGCCAGCGTGCTTTGCGGCCAAGTGGATGGGATTGTGCTCTCCGGTGGATTAGCGAATTCAAAGCGCCTGGTGGCAGAAGTTAAAAAAAGAATTGATTTTATCGCATCAATCTTTATCTTTGCAGGAGAGTTGGAAATGGAAGCAATGGCTGCCGGAGCTTTACGGGTTTTGCGGGGTGATGAGAAATTGAAGAATTATTGATTCCTTATGGGAGGACAAATCATGATTGCGACGACCGTTTTTGTTCATGTCAAAGATGAAAATATTGAGGATTTTATCTCTGCCACAATTGCGAATCATAATGGCTCGGTGCAGGAGCCGGGAAACCTCCGCTTTGATGTTTTGCAAAGCAAGGAAGACCCGTCTCGCTTTCTTTTGTATGAAGCGTACGAAACACAGGATGCCGCCGCAGCACACACGCCGCACTATTTAAAATGGCGCGAATCCGTCGCCCCCTGGATGGCAGAACCCCGGCAGGGAGTGCACTATAACAGCCTGGCTCCCTAGAGAAACTCAAGACCTCGGATGCCCGCTAGGGCTCCTGGTGTCAAAACAGGAGATTGCTTCGTCGCTGCGCTCCTCGCAATGACAGTAAAGGTAATGAGGATACGGAGGCCGGAGAACGGAGACGGGAGAACGAAAAAAAAGCCGGGAAAAGCTGAGAAATTTTTCCGTCGTTTCGCTCCTCGCAATGACAGCAAAGGCAAATAAAAATTCAACGATCCATGCATTCAAAACAGTATAAAAAACTTATTACCCTTTCTTTGTTACTCATCAACGTCCTGGTCATCTTTTTCGTCTGGGAGCACCCCGCTATGCGCAATCTGCTATCCACGGTCGAGTTGTATCGAAAAGCATTTGACGCCCCGCTCCCCGAAATAATAGTGCACTCGAAAGGCATCACCCTGGATGGGAAACTGCCGACGCGGATTCGCCTGCGGAATAACATCTGGCTTATCTTTGACACCTATGCCGACAGCACCGAGTTCTTATCCTGTGCGCCCCGATCAATATGGATTTCCAATGATCTGTTATTGTACCGGACGGTAAAAGGCATCAAGACTTTTAAAATGAAAAATATCCGCAGTGATGATCCACCTGAAACAATCAGCGGAGAAAAAATTCATGTTCATGATAAATTTGAAAAATATTATCGACCGGGCAAACTCTTACTCAACGCATTTTTGATACTGTCGACTTTTATTTCTCTTTTCCTTTTAATGCTTCTGGGTGGCGGCGTCGGAATCATCATCGATGCATTCAGGGAAGGTCCGGCTACTTATGCGCAGATGCTGCACCTTGCCGGCAGGATACTGACGGTTTGGGTGATCATTGCGGCCGGGATTGAACGCGCCGGACTATTTTCTCTTAAAATGCCGGCTGCATTTCTTCTTTTTTATTTATTATCAATCGCCTTGTTGGTTAGCTGGAATCTGAATCATAAAATAAACGCGAAAACCTCGATCTGAAGAACAAGAACTATGAATCCTTTGAAATCCACACTTTTCCTTGTATTGCTGCTTTCGATTTTTACCTGGCAATGTACTTTAACGCACAACGTTCTATATCTGATTGAAAAGGAGGTAAAAGATGACAAATAATGAAAATTTATTGTCAAGAATTACTGTAAATCCTGATGTCATGGTAGGAAAACCGACGGTCAGAGGGTTGCGAATTACAGTTGAGCAACTTTTAAAAGCGCTTGCCGGCGGCTTATCAGAAGAAGTATTGCTCGAAGAATATCCTGAGCTTGAAAAGGAAGATTTTTTTGCGATTTACGCGTATGCAGCAGACTTGGTCAATGAAGAAAAAGTTTTTCCTGCAGAGATTGCACTGTGACTGAACAAGAATTGAAATTTTTAGTCGATGTTGGTGTTGGCAAAATAAAGGAATCACTCTACCAACGACTATCAATAAATGAGAACTAGTACGCAGTAACTTTAACAACCTCTCCGAGCTCTTGCTCTAAAGGAATTTTCCCACGAGTAGTGAGCCGATAGGGTTTGACGGGAAACGGTCAGGCCTCCCGTGTTTGGAAAGGAGAAATGATGACTCGAAACTTTGCCCTTTTAGCTATGCTGGGGGCTTCCTGGGGAATACTGGAAACACAAATCGGCACTACGTTGCACGCGCTGTCTGTACCTTTTACCGGCGCGTTGATGATGTCTGTCGGCATTTTGTTTTTAATTGCAGGCAGGTACTTTACCGGCATTCGCGGCTCGAGCTTTTTCCTCGCTTTTTCAGCCGGGTTTATAAAATTTTTATTTGTGGGCGGCATTGCTTTTTATCCTGTTCTCGCTATTTTTATTCAGACAATTTTGTTTGAATTGGTTATTTGGTCAAGATGGCCCTCAAGAAAAAGATATGCTCTGGCAGGCGCACTGGTTATCTGCTACTCTCTCTTTCATCCATTTTTTACCCAGGGCTTACTCGGCGGCTGGAAAATCGTTGCTGTGTATGCCAAAATTGTTTCTTCCGGCAGCAGAATTCTGGGACTGAATGAAAGCCTTGGTTTTGTCATCTTTATTGTGCTTTTTGTTTTACATGCAGGCATCGGTGCGGTGGCAGCAACGGCAAGCTTAAACTTTGTCGAGAAACTTGAGAGTCGGGGCATTCTGAAAAGGACGCCGGCAAAGGATAAACATGCATTACAGGAACCAATAAACTAGTGGATTTTCTGTCTGAAAATATTTTGCTGACCGGTGAAAAAGGTGTGGGGAAAAGTACGTTGATCAGCACGATCCTTGACTCGATCAGCGTTCCATACCAGGGGCTTTTCACGGAACGGATTTTCAAGGGCCAAGGAGTGTATGGATTTGGCTTGAAAAATGAAAGAGAAAGAAGCCTGAAAATCTTTGCTTATGAAAACAATTTCAAAAAAGATGGCTACTATCGTTACCTTGTTGATATCGATGCTTTTGAGAACAGAGGGCACGCGATCTTATCTTCTGTCCGGCCGGAAACGAAGCTTTTTGTTATTGATGAGATCGGAATTATGGAACGGGAAGCTGATCGGTTTCTGGAGAGATTTTGGCAGCTTTTGCAATCTCCGTTGCCGCTTCTCGCTGTAGTCCAAAAAAGAGCAAAATACATTTGGGATCAGGTTGATTCGAATTCCGGATGCAGAATTTTTGAGATCACCCGTGAAAACAGGGATTCCATCGCAAAAAATATTTTGCTGTCTTTGAACGAGATTCTGAGCCGCTCAAAACATTATAGAGCCAATTTTTAAATGGAGCCGCATTTGACTGATTCCGTCAATTTAAATATTCTTTATTCGGATAACCATCTTTTGGTCGTGCGAAAGCCTGCGGGAATGCTTGTTCAGGGAGACCACACGGGAGATATATCATTGTTGGATGCAGCGCGTCAATATCTAAAAGTTGAATTCAATAAACCGGGAAAAGTTTTCCTCGGTCTCGTGCACAGGTTGGACAGACCTGTTTCCGGTGTCGTTGTTTTTGCGCGGACATCAAAAGCTGCATCGCGAATTTCCGAACAAATTCGCTTGCGCAAGGTTCGCAAAATTTACTGGGCGCTGGTCAGGGGAGAAATGGATGACCATGGTGTGATGGAGGATTTTATTGTGCGGCGAAGAATGTCCAGCCGAATTGTTAAAGAAGGAGGGCAGCATGCAAAATTGGCCTACCGTCTTTTGGCGTATCGCAAAGGCGTTTCATGGGTTGAAATAGAACTGATGACCGGCAGACATCACCAGATACGAGTGCAGTTTTCATCCCGCGGCCATCCGATTCTCGGCGACTTGCGCTATGGTGCAAAGGAAAAGTTTTGTGGAAACGCATTTGCGTTACATGCGCGTTCATTCTCGTTGACTCATCCCACGCGCAGGGGAAAAATGACTTTTGAGGCCGACCCTGATATCTGCTGGCAGGAATACATCCTTTACAACGCCCACAATTCTGACCGGGCCGAGAAGGCCTGATTTCAGCAGGGGAGAATCCTTTCGGTAAGGTCTTGTCGTGGTAAAAGTGTAGCGGCCGCTGGTGCGGGGCTTGCCCTTCAGCAGCCAATCAGGCCACTTGCCATCTTTAATTCCATCATAAGGAAACTGCTCATCGCCGATGAGCCTGTTGGGCCAGAGATTTGCCACTTTTATTGCAAGACGGTTGCCTTTGCGCCTGATCGCATTCGTGATCTCAACCCGCCACGGAGCCGTCCAGACAACGCCAAGGTCTTTTCCGTTTAACAAAACAGCGGCCAGGTTATCGACTTGTCCCAAATCGAGGTAAAGTCTTTCATTCTTTTTGATGATATAATCTTTTGGCAAATCAAATGTTTTATGATAGACCGCAATACCGGAATAGTATTTTATTCCTTGCTCCGGGCGAGTTGTCCAGTCTTCAAGTTTGTCAAATGTAACATTCTCCGGCCCGCCCCATTTCGGATCAAATGATATGTTCCAGGGACCTTTTACATCAGCAATAAATTTTTCGCCCGGGAAATTTTTGCCCCCGGAATTCTCTTTTGCAGCAGATTTTTTGTTTTTTTCAAATACGATAAAAAAGCTCTGATATGCTTCAAATTGCATCGGGATGCGGGTGTGGCCGTCCTGCCGGTTAAAATCCGGCAGCGCACGGATTTCTCCGGTCAGCGGGTCCCATAACTCAGGCGTCCCTTTGTCGATCCTGAAGAAACAATCTGCTTCAACTTTCTTGTTCTCTCGATTGGACACAAAGTAAATATCCAGATCGGTGCTCGTGCGATGGGTATAGCGCACCGGACCGGAG
>JAADGR010000014.1 GCA_013152225.1 Calditrichota bacterium | reverse complement strand
TGTTGCAGATAGGTTTCATCTTTTGTGATTTTGTAAGCGGTGGCATAAGCACGCACTGCGTGTGCGGCGGCTAAAATGTCCGGCGTGTGCAGGGGCACTTCCCATGTTTGCGCACCCCGCGGCACTGTAAATTGCTGCATAAAGTCGAGAGCTTTTATTGCTGCATCGAGATAGGTCTTGTCGCCGCTGATTTGATAATAATACAGCAGCATAAAAGTATTGTGCGCGCATGTTCCCAGTTCGTATTTTCCTCTTTCCCCGAGTTCAGCATTTCCTTTAAAGGGCCAACCACCCTCAGCCGTTTGGGAAGAGAGAATGGCGGTTGGCTCACTTTTCATGCCGTTGAGTGCGCCATCCAAATGACCAATATAAAAAGGAAATTGCCAGCCGGCAATGTGGCATCCGGCGCGGCTGGCCAGTCCCGCTTCGCCGGAGTTGCGCAAAATCTTTTTCTCAACAGTTTTCACTCGATTTTGCAGATTGGCTTTGACATTCGGATTATCGGATAAAATGCTGTCAAAATACTGCAAAAAAGCATAGCCGGGGTACGGCTCATGCGACCAGTTGGAACCCATGGCATGTTGCCATCCTTTTTTCGATTCGTTCCAGACGGTTTGAAAACCCTCGCGGCAAAGTACCGTTTCATCATCGATCGACCTGGCGAGAGATTGCAAAGTTGGCGGACCATTAACTTTGAAATAGTAATCAAAGGCATCCAAAGCCGAACGGCTGTTCAGAGCATACAGGCTTGCATTCATTGAAATTTTTTGATCCGGCTGCAGCGCAAAAGGCGTGGTTGGCTGTGAAAGATTTTCGGCAATATAATCCGGTATGGACGGAAGCATTATGCCGAGCTTGTGGTTTTTTTGTCCTTCGAGCCAATTGGGCACCGAGAATTCGATGGCCGGATGCGTATGCACGCCGTCCCACTTTTGCTGCGGATTCCAGAACAATCCGGCGGTTATGCTGTCGGAATTCACAGCCATGATCGGCGCCGTTATTTTGAGCGGATTGGGAGCAAAGCGCAAATTGATAGGCGGGTGAGCATCGAGCGTGTTGGACGAGTGTTCACCTTTAACAAGCCACTCCAGTCCGGGGAGGATGGCCTCATCAAACCGATCGGCAAAGCTGCCTTCTCCCAGATAGATTGAGGGGCCTGTAAACTGTAACAGCTCGCGCGCCCGGGAACATGACAGTTGATACGTAACCGTGAAATGACTTTTCCCGCGGCCGAGCCCGAAGCGGAATTGAAAACTCCAAATTCCACTGCCGGAATCGAAATATTTCCCAAAGAGTTCCAGCATAACGGAATCGGGGGTAGAATAAAGTGTACTGATAGAATCCGGCTGTAAAGGCGCGCTGTATTCCAGGCCATCCAGTTTATAGTCGATGCGCGATATGGGCCGGCTGGCTCCGATTAAAAACCACTCGTCATTTTTCGCCACAAAAAGTCTGAAATATTGCAGATCGGAAAAAACCAGGCGAACATGAGCATTTTGCAATATCCAAGAATGCGAATTAAACGGGAATGCCTGTACTTTGTTCGGAATTTCAGGCGGTAAATCGGAGAGCGGAGATCCAACATTAATTGAGACATGGGATTGCAGCGTATCGGGCAAATTAGCCGCGTCGATAAGAACGGAGGCTGCATAATTTCCGGGAACAGAGGTTTTAACCGGCCAGCGAAATTCATATTTTTCGCCGGGAGATAAGGATTCTTTCGTCCGGCTCGTATCCGCATTTTGCAATTCCAAACCATCCGGTAAAGTAATACGGCTGCTGACGGATTGTATATCCTTGTCACCGGTGTTTTCAATTTCACAACCCATGTTGAAAAGTTCGCCGGTTTTGGGCAACAGAACATCCGGGCCAAAGTTCTTAATCTCCAAACGAGGTCCCAGGGAAAGCACCTGAATATAATCGATTTCAATTTTTGCGCCGGCCATTGTTGTGGGATCAAGGCGCAGACGAACGACCTTGCCCTTCCATTTATCGTGATTTCCCACGTAAACCAGATATTCATGGAAATTATTATCAGCGGTCAGGGTAAAAGATTGCTCGTACCCCGCTTTTTCTCCGGCCATTCCCTGTAATGTCCAAAAGAATTCGGCCGTTGAACCTGCGCTGACCTTCATCTTGACTTTTAAATAGGAATACAACGCAGCGTCGATGTTTACTGTCGGCCCATGCATGTAAGGATCAGCGCCGGTGCTGGTGGTTTTAAGAACGCCGCCGATCACTGAAAAAGCAGTCAAATCATTGGTCGGACGCCACCCCTCGCTGTTTCCCTCGATAGCAAAATCCCAGAAGTAAAGGATGTCTTCAGCAAAGGAGGAGTGTAGGACAATAAAGAGAGCGACAAAAAGAAGTAGCCGTTTCATGGTTGTTCCTCTGTTTTAGTTTCATTGTGATTACGGGAATTAGCCGACAGTTTAAATACCGGGAATAAAAAACCTGGATGTCGACGAGTATTGTCTTTCCTTTCATCTTTCCTCTCAAGAAACTTGATTCTACGAACTCAAAAAAGAACAAAATAATTAAGGACAAGATGATTAACGGCAATACCATTTCGAGAGAGAATAGTACGATTTATGTGTTCAGTGTATTCCTTCATAAATCAAAAATCGTAAATCCTTGTTCGTAAATTAATCTTTTTATTACGATAATTCAAGTTTCTCCTATAAAATCAGGTTCGTTGCTTTTTGACGAACCGCCGGCACTCGCTAAAAAACGTGCAAATTTGCATTTCAATTGCAAATTTGCATAAACTGCTGCTATTCAAATCAAATTTAAACGATACTTGTAGATATAATGATCATCAAATTCTACACCTTTCCCCTTACGGCAGCTTGTAAATATGAACAGCCAATGGTTCGAACCGGTCGCTAAAAGAATCGTCGGTCACGGCAATTTCCCTGTCTTCATGATAAACCTGAATCTTTCCGTTCGTTTTCACTTTGAATTCCGCTAAAAATGATGACGTTTTGGATAGATTAGCTGCCAATATAAAAGTACCGAGAGAACATGTTTTAAGCACAGCCCGGATCGAATCATTTTTATCAACGGTTTGAATATCTTTGCCAAATCCTTTTGCCATGAAAAGGGGCGCCAGTTCTTTCACTTGCATCAAAAGCTGTTTTTGCGCCTTCCACAAAACCGGATCGTCCTGCGGCAGGTATTGACCGAATCCTTTATAGGTGTACCACAACAATCCCTTCGCCCCATCCATGAGGGCAAGCCAGGTCATGAAACGATGCTCCTGCACCGTGGGACGACGCTGCGCCGGCCATTGGAACATTTGCCCGCAATGCCAAACCGGTTGATCCTCGTCCGCTTCCCGGCACGCTTTGGCAATATTTTTTCCCACTTCGGTGATCACCCCATTGGTTACAGGATAAGTGTCGACCGAAAGTATATCGCAGCAGCGGCCGTATGTTGTGTATGCCGTCGGCGTGGTGATGACGAGGTAAGAGGGGTGCACCGGATCGGTCTGGTAGGCGATGTTGTACAGTTTGTAAATGTCCAGTAAATCTCGGCGCGATTGTAAGCCGGTTCGTCGTACAGCATCCAGCAGAGAACGGCAGGATGATTTTTGTATTTTGCAATGGTCTCGCGCACATTTTTAAATCCATCCTCTTTGGAACCGTGAACAGAAACCGCCGCTTTGAGTCCGGCTTGCTGTACTTTGTCCAGATCTTTGATCGAGGCGACGACAAAATTATATCCTGCTTTTTTCAGTACGCCATAATCCTCAACCGGTGCACCATACGTTCCTATGGGGAAAAACGGTTTGTCCTTCTCAAGCAAAGGGAATCCATTTTCGTTGAGCATGGCAACGCGTGGATGACGTTTCAGCAATCCGTTGAAATAGCGCATTTCCGACACAATCACGCCATCCTCAGGCGTGGAAAACTCTGCGCGAACAGTGAGGAAACCTTTTGGCACATTTTTCAGAGGAACGATAAAATCCTCGCCGGGTGCGACTTGCCCGTCAAAGATCGTTCCGGCTTTCTCGTGGATAACCCGGGCATGAACTTTTCCACCCGGATTGAGCACCGAAATGCGAT
>JAADGR010000117.1:19853-27809 GCA_013152225.1 Calditrichota bacterium | reverse complement strand
TCCTGATTCAGCGGACACAACCATCACGTTAACGGTTGCGATTGTCGACAGCGCCGGAAACACAGGCATTGATTCAACGCTCTTGTCTCTGGATAGTCGCCCACCGCAGGGAACCATTGCTTCATCCCCGGACACGACCGCGCCGGGCGAATTCCTCGTCTCCTGGGCCGGCAACCAAACGGACGGCAACGGTTCCGGCATCAGCGGCTCTTATGATGTAAAAGTAAAAATCGATAACGGCGTATGGGAACCGTGGAAGACGCGCTTTAACGGAACTGAGGCCAATTATGTGGGAGAAGCAGACCATCGCTATTCTTTTGAAGCGGCTGCCTATGATAACGTCGGCAACCGCGAAGCGCTGACCGGCGAGGCAGAGACGACGACTTTTATCAGCGTCAATTTTTCAGATACAACACCTCCTGCGGCTCCGAAAGATGTGATTGCCAATGAAGGCAATCCCGCTCCGTGGAGCAATAATCCGAATTTTGAATTGAATTGGGTGAATCCCGATGACGCCAGCGGTATCGCCCGTTGCTATTTCAAATTTGGTACGCCCCCGACAACAAATGATGACACCACCGGCAGCACGTCGGGTACTCCGCCGGTTACTATTGCCGCACAACAGGAAGGACGACAGAAGCTTTATCTCTGGTTAAAAGACGGCCGCGGAAATGTTGATTTTCATAATTTGGACAGCATTCTGGTACGCTACGACGGTACGCCGCCCGTCATTGACAGCGCCTTTGTCGCCAACGCAAATTATTTGCACCAATGGATCAACCCGGATTCAACCGATTCTGCATTCATTCGAATTTTTTACAACGAAATGTATCCCGATACGGCGCGGTTGTTCACCGGCGCCATTTTAGGGGAATTAACCCGATCCGCTATACCGGGGGGAGAGAAGCAGTTTATTGATTTCAAACTTCCTGTTCCGGGTTTGGCGGATGGTTGCTACAAGTTCAAAACGATGATTTCTGACAGTGCCGGAAATACGGCAGCAGACTCGTTGCTTCTTTGTATTGACGGCACATCGCCGGACAGTGCCGTTGCTTCTTCTCCCGCAATCAACAGGACGCCGGAGGTTTCCGTTTCCTGGGCGGATGAAGGTGCAGGCACGGATGGCGATGGTTCCGGTTTGTCCGGCGAGTATGATGTGCGCATTCGTATCAACAATGGACTGTGGTACGATCTCATAAAGCGCGAAAAAAAGACATCGACAACGTACGTTGGCGCACAGGGATTCACCTATTCGTTTGAGGTTGCGGCATGGGACAATGTCGGCAATCGGGAGGCCTTTACAGGCGAGGCTGAATCCATTACAAAAGTCGATACAGCTTATGTAGATGTTGTTGCACCCGACGCACCGTTACAGATTCTTGCCAATGGAGAAAATCCAAGTCCATGGCAAAACACGCAAGAGTTTGAAATTACCTGGGAAAACCCGGTTGACCCAAGCGGTATCCAACGTGTATTCTACAAGATAGGTGAAAAACCCGAGAGCAATACGGATACAACAGGTTCCGAGACTGTAACGGAATCAACAGGAAAATTAGTGCTTTCAGCAACCCGGGAAAACGGTCAGAATGTTTATCTGTGGCTACAGGACGGCAAGGGAAATGTCAACTATAAAAATTTCAGCAGCGTTTTGCTACGCTACGACGCAACAAAACCGGTGATCGACAGTTTGTTAGCAGTGGCGCCGGGTTTTTCTGAAAACTGGTACAACCAAAAAAAGAGAGAAAAGATTTTTATTCGTACTTTTTTTACGGAATTAAATCCTGAAACTGTTACGCTTTCGCATTCCGATATTCCGGAGATGAAAACAAAATTTTCGGCTGATGCAGCAAAAATCGATTCAATCGACGCAAAGCTTTATGTAAAAGATGCTGTGGATGGCTCTTACTGGATTCATGTTTCCCTTGCGGATAGTGCAGGAAATAAAAGCCTGCCCGATTCCATACAAGTTCATTTCGACAGCACTCCGCCCAAGGTTTTGGTGCAGCCGGGCGATTCGGTTGTCGATGAAAATGCCGACGATTACCAGGTGTCCGCTGTGGTGACGGATGAAAACCACGTTGATTTTGTTCGCTTGCAATATTGGCGCGGCGGCCAACGCAGCAAGCCGTTGATGGATATGACTCCGGTAAACGATTCAACGTATACCGGAACTATCCCACCTGAATTCATAACAAACCGCGGATTGGAATATGCTGTGCTGGCAAGCGACGGCTTGTCGACAAGTCGCATCCCGGAAATAGGAGCAAGCCCGGCCTCGTATCCGGTTCGCGTCCGAATAGAAGGTGAAAACAGCGGCGGCATGGCTCGTGATACGGTGGTTGTTGTCGGTACCGATGTCGATGCCTATCGGATGATTTCTTTGCCGCTCGCAGTTGTCGATCCATCTCCTGAAGCGGTTTTCGCAGATGATTTCGGCACTTACGATCCGAAACGCTGGCGCCTGTTCCGCTGGGACACCCCCAAAAGCATTTTTAACGAGTTCCCCGAAACCGGCGACATTATTCCCGGCCGGGCATTTTGGCTCATCTCGAAAATAAATAACGTAACGATTGACACAGGCCCGGGTTTGAGTGTAAATACTTCTGAACCGTTCGTTATTGTCCTGCGAAAAGGGTGGAACGATATTGGAAATCCTTTCAATTTTAATGTTTCCTGGAACGACATTTTTATCACCAGTGCGGCGGATACGCAGAAAATTATCGGGCCTTACACGTATGACGGCCAATGGAAAATTGCACCGCAAATTCCGGTGATGAAACCGTGGCAGGGATACAGCTTGTACACCGAATCTGATGATATTTCTCTGCTCATTCCGCCGGTTGTTGCCAAACAAAGTCTGGAAAAATCACTGCCTCTGCCGGGATACAACGATGTGCTATGGGCGCTCTCCATTGAGGCAAAAAATGATGTTGCTGTCGATGCCGCAAATTTCATTGGCTGCGCAAGGAACGCTACCATGGATTGGGACTATGGTTACGATTATGTTGAGCCCCCGGTTGTCGGTTCTTACATTTCTATGTATTTTCCGCATAACAATTGGGATTTGAAAGCGAAAAAATATACAACTGATTTTCGCTCCGAGGAGAACGGGGACGTTTGGGATTTTGAGGTCACAGCTAATTCATCCGACAGTGAGATCGAACTCTTGTTTCACAAGATGCTTAAAGTGCCGCCATCGCTTTCTATGAATTTGGTGGATGTGGAAGCAAACATTTCGATAGATTTGCAAAGGGATTCCACTTATTCTTTTTGGCTGTCTCATAAAGATGCCGTTCGCCATTTTAAGATTTTCGCCGGAGATGTGGAGTTTATGGAAGATCATAAAAACGATTTGCCCGTCGAACCCACAACTTTTGAGCTGGTACAAAACTACCCGAATCCTTTCAACAGTTCCACCATGATCCTGTACGAATTAAAAGCGACGACACAGGTCAAGCTGGGTATTTACAATCTTCTTGCACAGCAGGTTAAGCTTTTATACAATGGCATGCAGGAAAAAGGTTTTCATCAATTTCGCTGGGATGGGAGAGATGAGAACGGATGGGAACTGGGCACGGGAATATATATCCTCCGCCTGGAAACACCAGCCTACACTTCAACGCGCAAAATGATTTTTATGCGCTAATTTGGATTTTCGATAATAGAAAAGGTTGTCACCTGGAATGTATTTGTTGATCAAGAAATTCTTTTTTGTTGTGGTTCTCATTTTTATGCTTTTTGATACCGGCAATACTCTCGCTCAAAAAGTATCTGACCCCGCTGTCATCGAGGGAGTGGATTATTTTTACAAAGCAAAATTTCCGCAAGCGATAGAGAGCCTTCGAAAAGCCATTTCCACAGGCAAGTTACCCGGGGATGATGTTTTCGCCGCTTACTTGTATATGGCTTTTTCGCAAATGCGTCAAAACGCACCGCAGGATTCTGTTGACAAAAATTTGGTTGCAGCGATTAAAGCGAATCCGAACATTGAAATTGACGGAACGAAAACTCCTCCCGATCTGTTTGAACGTTTTGTTGCCGTCAGAAAAAGCACACTCGGCGGACTTCTCATTGTTACCGAGCCGGGCGCCGCTTCGGCAATTTTGATGAAACAAGACGGCAATAAAGTGATGACCCGCTACACTCCCGCTCAATTTACAAACCTTTTTTCCGGCCGGTATGAACTGGTGATCGCAAAAGATGGTTACAAACCGCAAACAGCTCTGGCAAATGTTCGTGCCGGCAGGACCGATACGCTGCTGGTCCAACTGAGGATGAAAGGAAAGTCTATTTTCAAAAAATGGTGGGCCTGGGGAAGCGGCCTGGCCGCTGCCACAGCTATTGTCGTTTTGCAAAAAACAGGAAAGAAAGGGGAAAAAGAAGGGGACTTGCCCGAACCGCCTGCCAGGCCAAAGCCATAGGGGACAGTCTATGCTAATTTTCGCTATTTCGTCCCGCTAACAGAAATTATTGAAACAAGAGTAGATTGGCAAATGAACCTTAAAAATATCATTCAAAAAGGCGAATCGCAAACCGTTGAGTTTAAGGATTCTTTCGACCGCGAGACCTTGGAAACGGCTGTTGCCTTTTCTAACACCAGTTGCAAACTGCAACCGACAAATGTCACCGCAGGAGATTGCGCAAATGCACCTTTTTTCAACGGGAAATAGCTGGGACGCCCTGCCGGCCGCTGTGAGCGGAGCGGAGGTTTTGCATGCGGAAAAAATAAGCGACTATATAACAGCATCTTTAGCGCTGGGGCGAAGATCGTTTCAGCAAAAAGATGACCCTGTCGACATATTGAAAAAAGTCGAATTGATTAAAGATGGCACACCTACATGGGCTGCAGTTCTCTTGTTCGGCAAAACGCCCCAGTCCCCAATCACCCAGGCAACGATTCATTGCGGTCGATTTAAGGGTGAAACGAAAATTATTGATGACCGCCTGATATCCGGAACGATTATCGAGCAAATCAATGAGGTTATGGATTTTATACGCAAGAACACCAATGTCGAATTTGTGATTACTGGAAAACCACAGCGGGATGAGATTTGGGATTATCCGTTGGAAGCCTTGCGTGAAGCGGTCATCAATGCCGTCTGCCACCGCGATTACAGCGATCCTGCCGATATTCAAATCAAGATTTACGATGAATCTATTCAGATTTGGAATCCCGGAGGTTTGCCTTTTGATATGACGATTGACGACCTGCTTGATCCGGCGCATTCATCCAAACCCAGGAATAAACTCATTGCGCAAATTTTTTACGATATGGGTATTATTGAACGATACGGCAGCGGCATTCAGCGAATGATTGATGAATGCATTGAGGCCGGTTTGCCTGGACCTGTTTTTGAAGAAAAATTTGGTGGGTTTGCGATTACTTTTTCCAAGAACATTTTTAGTGAATCATCTCTAAAAGAATTGGGTCTGAATAGCAGACAAATAAAAGCTGTGATTTATGTAAAGGAAAAAGGCAGAATAACAAATACTGAATATCAAGCACTATGTGATGTAAAAAAACGGGCTGCTAGCGAAGATATTGGTAAACTGGTTGAATTAAATATCCTTGAAAGAATTGGAATAACAGGCAAAGGAACATATTATATTCTAAAGGGGCGCCATAGGGGCGAAAGGGGCATCAAAGGGGCGCCATAGGGGCGAAAGGGGCAATAATTGGACAACAAAGTATAAATTTAAAATTAACCCGAATTATTTTTAAATAGAAAAAACAGAAGATAAACCGGAAGCAAACAGGAAATATAGAACATGAACAACGACAAACGCTTCATCTCAGAATCCTTCCCGGTAAAAGAAGTCAGTAATGAATCGGCACGCGAAAAGAATATCCGTCACGGCCATATCTCCACATTGTATATCTGGTGAGCGCGGCGGCCTTGATAAAATTGTAGAGACTTTTCGGCAATTGAATATTGATTTTGATCTCGATTAAGAATATTTTAATGAAACCATTGAAAAAAACAAACCTCTTAAAATTCGAACGCGCCCTTTGGAAAAAAGGCTACCGCTGCATTGCCGGTATTGATGAAGCCGGACGTGGTCCCCTTGCAGGACCGGTTGTGGCCGCTGCGGTTGTTTTTCCAAGAAATCAGCGATTAATTCCGCAAATTAATGATTCCAAAAAGTTGTCTCCGCAAAAACGACTGATCGCGAAGAAGATTATTGAAAAAACAGCACTGGCAATTGGCGTCGGTATTATCCCGCAATCGATCATTGATGAAATCAATATTTTACAGGCGACGTATTGCGCAATGAAAGATGCGGTTTTCAATCTGAATATTGCGCCCGATTACACGCTTGTTGATGGCCGAAAAGGCATTTCCCTGGAAATGCCTTTTGAATGCCTTGTTAAAGGCGATGCACGCTCCATGTCCATTGCTGCGGCATCGATCATCGCCAAAGTGACGCGGGATCAGATTATGATCGATTATGAAAAAATGTACCCCGGCTATGGTTTTGCTCAGCACAAGGGTTATCCGACCAAAATGCATGTCGAAGCGATCCGAAATGCAGGACTCACTCCCA
This sequence comes from Calditrichota bacterium, assembly GCA_013152225.1. Classification (GTDB taxonomy): domain Bacteria; phylum Zhuqueibacterota; class Zhuqueibacteria; order Residuimicrobiales; family Krinioviventaceae; genus Hydrothermomicrobium. Next base: position 21,263 of record JAADGR010000117.1, on the reverse strand, counting down.
TACATCGCAGATCGTTCAGACCCAAACAGCTTCTGGATATTTATGAAGCCGGTGAATAGAAAAGCACAATTGGGGAAAAGGGGCGAAGACCTGGCTGAAAAATATCTGTCCGATGGCGGGATGAAAATTCTTGCCAGAAATTACCGTGCCGGGCATGGTGAAATTGACCTCATTGCGAAAGACGGGAACTCTTTGGTCTTCGTCGAGGTAAAAAGCAGTATGTCGTACGCTTTTGGTCCGCCCGAAACCTGGGTCGACCAAAGAAAACAGCAAAACATTATCAGGGTTGCCGAGGCCTGGTTGGAAGAGAACCAGATCGATGACGTGGATTGCCGGTTCGATGTTATTGCCATTCATTTTGCAAAGCATCCTCCGTATATCAACCACATCAAAGATGCATTTTGGATTGAGGATTGATGGATTTTCCGCTGGTAAAAAAATCTAAGAATCGTAAAATCCTTTCCATTGTGTGGGAAATCGGCAAATGGGGAATTGTTCTGTGGTTGCTCCTTCCTATCCGCAAAAGTATGACGGGGAGCGTCAATTTTATCCGCATTGGTGGCGGTATCCTGCTGTTTATTTTGTTCGCCGGGAAGCTTTTGTACGACTCGATTTTCGATGCATATAAACGAAACGCTGAACGAAATAACGTTCGCGATTTGTTGGGGATGGTAGGAATTGTTTCGATCATTGCTCTCATTGTCGGAGTGGTTGTTTTTTTCATTGGTTTTTTTGTTTTTTCTTATTTGCAAAGCGCGAACAGTCAAACGGAGTGAATTGTTAATACTATCTGAGTTCTTGCTCAAAATACATTTTTCTTGATATTTTGCAGCATTTTTGTTAAATTGTAAAACTTTAGCCACCTTAGCTCAGTTGGTAGTGGTAGAGCGGCTCACTCGTAATGAGCAGGTCGTCGGTTCGAATCCGACAGGTGGCTCTTTTTTATTTATTCTAACCGGAGACGGGTCTTTATGAAAAAAAATATCGCAATTCTCATTCTCCTCTTTTGCGCAGCTTTATCGCAGGCCGATCCTTCGCCCGGTACCGTGGGCTTTCAGTTTTTAAAAACACAGGTTGGCGCACGGCCTGCTGCAATGGGCGGCGCATTTGTCGCCATTCCCGGCGATATTAATGCGATCCAATATAATCCCGCAGGTATTGTTACTTTTAACAAGCGGACGGCCAGCTTTTCTTACCTGAATGATTTACTTGATATAAATATGGGTTTTGTCGGATTTGTGCAGCCCAAAGTCGGGCCGGGAAATTTGGGCATCGCGGTTTTATTCAAGGATTACGGCAATCTGGTCAAAACGGATATCACCGGCGAAGAAATGGGAAATTTTTCATCCAACAGCTTTTCTTTTGCCGCAGCCTATGCCATCGAGCCGTATAAAAATTTGTATGTGGGTG
>JAADGR010000117.1:0-19758 GCA_013152225.1 Calditrichota bacterium | reverse complement strand
CTTTGCTGCCGGCATTTTCAATGTGGGTCGGGCAATGTCCGCGTTTGTGGAAACAAAAGATGAGCTGCCGACGAATATCAAAGTCGGATTTTCGAAAGCCCTTGCTCATTTGCCTCTGTTATTAAGTTTTAATCTCTATAAATATAATGATGAAGACTGGTATAGTGCTTTGGGTGGGGAATTTACTTTATCGCCCAATCTCTTCCTTCGCCTGGGATATGATCAGTTTGGTAGGAATTTGGGGGTTAACTCTTCAAACGATAAATTTGCCGGCGCAGCGATTGGTTTGGGGCTGCTTTGGAATAATATACATATTGATTACTCTTTTACAACATACGGAGAACTGGGCACACTGAATCGATTTTCCGTAGCGGGACAGTTCTAGCTGGTAACGTGTCGGTTATTGGTGGTTTCGATCTTTAGGTGTCTATTTTGGAACAGGCATCGTATAGATGTATCTTTTACTTTTTGGCTTTACAAATGGACAAAACAAAAAATTCAACAAATATCACCGTTCCCAAAATTATCGGGATGAAAAAGCGCGGGGAGAAAATTGTAGCACTTACCGCTTATGATTATCTCTTTGCCTCAATCCTCGATCAATCCTATGTTGATTTGATTCTCGTGGGTGACTCTGCATCGATGGTTTTTGCAGGGCAAAAGACAACCCTGCCTTATACGATGGATGAGGCGGTTTATCATTGCAAATCCGTTCGCCGGGGTGTCAGTCGTGCGCTCGTTGTTGCAGATATGCCCTTCATGTCGTTTCAGGTTAATCCTGAGGAAACGATAAAAAACGCCGGACGTTTTTTTAAAGAAGCAGAAGTTGATGCGGTCAAAATGGAAGGCGGGGAGACCATCGCGCCGACGATCAGAAAGCTTGTCAATTCCGGCATGCCGGTGATGGGACATCTGGGTCTTATGCCGCAATCCATTCGAAATCTCGGCGGCTACTCTGTCCAGGGGAAAACGGATGAACACGCACAGTGGCTTTTAAAAGATGCAAAAGCGGTGGAAAACGCCGGTGCTTTTTGTCTCGTTTTGTCTCGTTTTGGAAAAGATTCCTCATGAATTGGCGAAAAAGGTGACTGCAGAATTGTCCATTCCAACAATTGGCATTGGCGCCGGGCCGGACTGCGACGGCCAGATATTGGTCACACATGATATGCTTGGCCTTTTTGAAAAGTTTAAACCCAAGTTTGTGCGGCGCTACGCGGAACTTGCAGAGGAAATTCGGCAAGCTATTTCGACTTATTCCCGCGATGTGAAAGACAATCAATTTCCGAATCTTGAGGAAAGTTTTTAGGGGAACGAAAGGCGGAGAAGGGAAAACGGAGACTGGAAGCCGGAGAACTGAAGACAGAGATATAAGATTGTGTGAAAAAATATTTTGATGCGTGAGAGTATTTTTATGAAAACGGTTACTGACATTGAAAATATGCAATCCTACGCAGAAAAAACGAGACGAGAGGGGAAGGTTATTGCGCTTGTGCCGACGATGGGGTTTTTGCATGAAGGACATTTGAGTCTCATTCGCATGGCGGATAAAGCGGCTGACCTTGTCGTAACCAGTATCTATGTTAATCCAACCCAGTTTGGCCCGAGCGAGGACGTGGATCAATACCCCAGGGATATTGATCACGATACAACTCTGGCTCAGCAAGCTGGTACGGATGTGCTTTTTGTTCCCACGGACAAGGCCATGTATCCTCAGGGCTATCAAACTTTTGTAACTGCGGAAAAGCTGACCAGGAGCCTGTGCGGCGCTTTCCGCCCGACTCATTTTCGCGGAGTGACAACGATTGTGACCAAGCTGTTCAATATTGTCAAACCGCATATTGCCATATTTGGACAAAAGGACGCGCAGCAGGCCATTGTCATCAGACAGATGACCAGGGACCTGAATTTCGATGTCGAGATAAAAGTCGCGCCCATTATTCGTCATGAGGATGGCCTGGCCATGAGTTCGCGCAATAAATATTTGACGCCGCAGCAGCGTTCGGAGGCACCGGTTCTCTATCAATCGCTTTGCGAAGCGCAGAAGATGATCGAAGGGGGCGAGCGAAATCCGAATGTTGTGAAAAAATATACGCAAAAGATGATCGATACCATTGCATCGAGTAAAATAGATTATATAGAAATTGTTGATGCTGTGACGCTGGAGGCGGTGCGGGAAATCAAGGGAAACATTCTCATTGCTTTAGCTGTTTACATTGGCAAAGCAAGACTGATCGATAATATTTTGATCAAAGTATAATAACCATTAAATTTTGAAATTATCTGTTGATTTTTAAGTATATTATTGTAATTTTCGATGTGGTTTTTCGGGGCCAAATGAATTCTCCAGTGGAGGTGCTGAAAATGCGCAGGTTCATTATTTTAACCCTTGTATTTCTTTTGCCCTATTTTGCTTTGGGACAATATAAAGTGAAAACCCGTCCACAGGATATTCAAACAGTCTTGAGAAATTCTGCCGGGATGGGACGAGGTCTCGTCAATCTTATCGGACTTGATCCTTCGCGATTCAGAATGTCTCAATCCTACCAAATGGGTTTCATGTCCATGGGTGGACAGGGTTTCAGCCAGGGATTGTATTTGAACACGCTGTCTTATAGCTTTTCAATCCCGTTAACGCTGTCTTTGCAATGGGGTCTTGCGAATCAACCTTTTTCTGGCGTTGGTTTATCTCCCATCATGAAGAGCGGGCCTTTCATTTCAGGTGCTCGGTTGCAGTACAAGCCGTCTCAAAAGACGACGATACAGCTCGATTTTCAACAACTGCCATATAGCACGCCTTATGGAATGTATAATAGAAACAGTTTGGATGAATGGTAAGAGAAAGAGTAAATGAAAATTTGAGGTAAAAGTCTGTGAACAAGAGAACTCAAAAAAGCCGAAAGACAACCAGAATAAAGCCGGCCACCAAAGGCAAAACTAGGAAAAAATCCAAAGCCTCTCTGGATGCATTAAAAGACAAGATTAATTTGATTGTCATTTGGACGTTGGTTGTTGTTAATGGTGTTCTCATTTCATCACTCATTCATCGCCTGGTTGGTGATACAACGCCGCCAGCGAGTGTTAGTCTCATCGAAAATCCTATTACGGTAGAAGTGCAGAACGGTTGCGGCGTCGCCGGCATTGCGAATCAATTCGCCGAAATTTTCAAACGAAATAACTGTGATGTGCGATTGGTGGGTAATGCCGTGGTAGGCAATGAGCCGGATTTTAGTTATAAAAAAACAGTGCTCATTGACAGAGGAAAAAGGAAAAAAAGTGAGATTAAAGAACTTCAGAGAGCTTTGGGCCTGAAAAAGGATCGCGTTTTGGAAATAAAAAATGCAGATTCTGCGACCGATGTAACCTTGATTGTCGGCTCGGATTACGAAAAATTAAAAGCTTACAAGGAATACAATTGAATCGCAATCCTTTGCGATACTAACACAAGTACAAAATGTCTCAAATATTTTTCATCATTTATAATATAATTATTGTCCCGCTTTTGTTTGTTTCTGTGCACATTGCGGGACTTTTTAATGCAAAAATAAAAAAGGGTTTGATAGGGCGCCGCGGCTTATTTTTAAAATTAAAAACTCGCATCGATACCCTTGCCGAAGGACAGCCACGTATTTGGATGCATATTTCTTCAGCTGGAGAATTTGAGCAGGGCAAACCCGTCATTGAAGAGTTTAAGAAGCATTTTCCGCAGGGGCAGGTTGTGCTCTCTTTTTTTTCCCCCTCGGGATATGAGCATATCCGTGTTGATGATGACAAAATTATCATAACATACCTTCCGATTGATTCTTATTGGCACGCCAAAAAATTTATCGATATTGTTAACCCGGCTATCGCGTGCGTCATCCGTCATGATATCTGGCCGAATTTTCAATGGCGTCTCCGGAAACGCAACATTCCTTCTTTTTTAATCGACGCCAGCATTTCGGATGAGAAACGTAAAGTGTACAAGTTTTTCGCTTTCCTTTATCGAATTGTGTATTCCACATTCACAAACGTATTCGCTGTTTCTGACAAGAACGCCTTGTTGCTGAAAAGTGTTTATCCCTGGCCGGACAGACTGATTGCTGTCGGAGATACGAGGTACGACCAGGTTGGTTATCGAACCTGCGAAACCGGAAAGATTGATCCGCTGTTAAAAGCGGGTTATTTTGATATAAATACGACCATGGTTGCCGGAAGTACCTGGACAACTGACAACGAGCATTTGCTGCCCGCCTTGCAGCAAATTTTACACGAATCCCCTGATTTTAAAGTTGTCATCGTCCCCCACGAACTGACTCCACAAAATGTGAATAACATTCTAGTGTTCTTTCAAAAAGCAGGGGTTGAAATAGAACGATATTCACAATTGGGACCATCGGGCAACTGGAATTTTCGTATCTTGCTTGTCGATGCATTTGGCCTTTTAGCGAATTTATATGCGCTGGGTAAGCTGGCTTATATCGGCGGCGGCTTCGGACTCGGCGTTAACAGTGTGCTTGAGCCGGCAGCTTACGGGTGTTCGGTTTTCTTTGGCCCGCGGCATCTCAATGTTATCGAAGCCAAGGCCCTTAAAGACAGAGGAGGGGCGCTTGTCATTCATAATCAAACTGAAATTGAACAAGTGATCAGGGATTTTTTGAATGATCCGGGCAGCGGTGAACAGAGAGGGCAGATTGCTAAAAAAATGATCGTGGAAAATATGGGGGCCAGCAAAAAAGTGTTGGAAATTATGAAAAAAGTCATCCCCGCAACTGCGGGATTAATGTAACAGGAGATCTTATGGAACAATTTGCAACAGTACGATGGCATGATGGAAAAGTTAGAATTTTGGACCAAACCCAATTGCCGAATGAGTTAATATTACTTGAAATATCTGATCACAGTGGGATTGTGAATGCCATAAAAAAATTGAGCGTACGCGGCGCACCGGCAATTGGTATTGCTGCTGCATTTGGTGTCGTCCTTTCCGTCTGGAACGCCAGCGATATTGACCGCACCGGCTTTCTCGTCAAAGCAAACAAAGCGATTGATGATCTGAAAGCGACTCGGCCGACAGCGAAAAATTTGTTTTGGGCGCTTAACAAGATGCGGATTGCACTATCCGGCAATCTCAATAAACCGCTAAAGGAAATTAAACTGGAGCTTTTAAAAGCCGCGCAAGGTATTTTAGAGGATGATATCGACAGATGCAGGAAAATAGGTAAATTCGGTGCCGAACTTATGCCAATGCGTGCGAATGTGTTGACACATTGTAATGCAGGGGCCCTGGCGACAGGTGGTTATGGGACAGCCCTGGGTGTCTTACGCGCTGCAAGGGAGATGGGCAAAAAAGTACAGGTCTACGCCGATGAAACCCGGCCCCTGCTCCAGGGAGCACGGTTGACAACCTTTGAACTCCTGGAAGATGGATTTGACGTTACTCTTATTTGTGATAATATGGCCGCAACCGTAATGAAACAGGGCCTCGTTAATGCAGTTATTGTCGGCGCGGACAGAATCACTCGAAATGGAGATGTGGCAAATAAGATCGGGACCTATGGTTTGGCTGTTTTGGCACGGCAACACAATATACCTTTTTATGTCGCAGCACCTTTATCCACCTTTGATTTTGATCTTGCAAACGGTGATGAAATACCTATTGAAGAGCGTGATCCCGAAGAAGTTAGAAAATTTGGCTCGTCACTCGTTGCGCCGGAGGATGTGAAGGTTTATAATCCTGCTTTTGACGTTACACCCAATGAGCTTGTAGAAACAATTATTACGGAAGAGGGTGTTTTTAAAAAACCGTTTGAACAAAGCCTGGCCGAATTAAAAAAAAATCTTGATTCCAATTTGAAATAACATTATATTTGCCAAATTTTATCCAATAAAACTAAAACAAACAGGAGATTTTAATGAGAGCGAAAATTGCCGTATTTGTGTTATTGTTAGGCAGCCTCGCATTAGTGCTCATGACGGCGTGTCAAACAAAGGAAGTTACTTCTGCAAAAGTGTACATTCAACAGGATAACTGGGATAAGGCAATTGAACAATTGGAGCAGGCAGTTAAACTTTATCCTAAAGACGCTGAAGCTTATTATCTGTTGGGCCAGGGATATGGAAATCAGGGTGAATGGGCCAAGATGAATGAGGCTTTTAATAAATCCCTTGAAAACTCGCCCAGATTTGAGGCTCAGATTAAAAGTAATCGTGAAAAGTACTGGGTTACAACTTTTAATTCAGGGGTGAGCAGAATTAATGGTGGCGATATCGAAGGTGCCATCAAGCAGTTTAAAACATGTCTTTTAATTGATCCCAAGCGGGCTGAGGCCTACAAGAATCTGGCCTATGCCTATACCCGCTCAGGCAACCTCGATGCTGCCAAAAATGTTTATGAGGAATTTCTAAAAATTGAACCTGATAACATGGAAACCATGCAGGCACTGGCAAGTATATATTTCCAACTCAAGAAATACGAGCCGGTTGTAGAGTTGGAAAAAAAAGCTTTAAAGCTTGAGCCGGAAAACAGCGATGCCATAGCCAACCTTGCTCTTGCCTATGATTTCCTTGGCAAAAAAGATGAGGCCATAGATACCTATACAAAAGCCCTGGCTAAAAATCCGAACGATAAGGATTTGCTTTTTAATCTTGCTCGCCTTCATTACATGAACGATAAATACGATAAAGCGATTGAATTATTCCAAAAGGTTATCAAATTGGATCCGAATGATTTCGACTCTAATTTAAATGTGGGTAATGCATATCTCAGTATGGGTGAAAATTATCGCAAGGAGTTGGTGAAAAAAGAAAATAGCGGCAAAGAAATTACCAAGGAAGAAAAGGAAAAACTTGTTGGATTTTTCAAACAGTCGATTCCTTATCTTGAAAAAGCAAAGAGCATCAAGCCCGAAAATGCGAATTTATGGAGCAATCTCGGCGTTGCTTATGTTCAGATCGGCAATTCGGAAAAAGGAAAAGAATGTTTTGATAAAGCCGATGAGCTTAAAAAAAAATAAGATGCGAATTTTAGTTCAGTTAATTTCAAAGCCCCGTTTATGACGGGGCTTTTTTGTTAAAAAGTCATTTTTAGATCGGCATATTTTTCTTGCTTTTCAGCGTATTTTCGCCTACTTTAATATTTCAAAAATGAGGTGATAAATCGCGTGAAGGATGAGCAAAGAATAGAGCGAATTACAAAGTATGGCAACTTGCCCCATCATGTTGCAATCATCATGGATGGGAATGGACGTTGGGCCAACAAAAGAAATCTTCCACGCACCGAAGGTCACAAGGAAGGCATAAACTCTGTGCGTGCTGTAGTTGAAGCGGCAGGATGGCTCGACATAAAAGCGGTGACTCTTTATACTTTTTCATCTGAGAATTGGTCGAGACCCAAGGCTGAAGTATCTGCTCTTATGTCATTGCTGTTGAATACAGTGAAGAAAGAAGTAAACGAGCTGAATGGGAAAAACGTCCGATTAATGACCATTGGAAATATTGATGCTCTGCCTGTGGCGCCGCGCCTGGGCATAAAAAATACAATAAAACGATTACGCAACAACACGGGCTTGATTCTAAATTTAGCCCTCAGTTACAGCGGCCGCCAGGAAATTATCACAGCTACGAAAGAAATTGCGAAAAATGTAAAAGCAGGAAAGCTTGAGGTTGACGGTATTAACGAGAAGCTGTTTAATGAATATTTGCAAACCGCAGAAATTGGTGATCCGGACTTGCTTATCCGCACCTCGGGAGAATTAAGGGTGAGCAATTTTTTATTATGGCAGCTTGCGTATACTGAATTGTACATTACGGATACTCTCTGGCCTGACTTTCGGCACTCTGAATTTTATGAGGCAATAGAAGTATATCAGCACCGTGAGCGAAGATTTGGAAAAGTAAGCGAACAAATAAAAGCGTGAGAATTTGTTCCGACTGAGGGTTTGCCTCATGAATATACTTGCCTGACCCGATCAGGCTCTTTTTGTTTAAGGGGAACACTTTTAACAAACTGTGGTGTAAGAAATAAATCTATTTTTCAGATATTTGGTTAAATTGGTGAACGAGAGGCGGAGTGATCCGCCTTTTGCAATGATAGATTACAGTATAATTTTTTCAAAAATGGATTTTAATATTTGCGTAAACGTAAATGGGTCCTATACGTCTTTGCGATTCTCGCTTCGGTAACGATAATCGGTTTTTCGGCATATCGCCTGCTCAAGACGAATGATAGGATTAAAAAATATGTACTTTCCGAACTTCGCCCAATTATTGGGGAAAAGTTTGATATTTCCAGAGTGCATTTGACTGCAAATACAATCCATTTTTTCGGTGTGGAAATTCCTCTGTCCAATTCCGTTTATTCGCTGCACATAAATGACCTTCGAATCGGATATAATTTGATAAAGGCGATAACCAGCAAACCTGTTTTCAGCGCAATTTCCAATGACATTTTGCTTGTAAAACCCCGCCTGATCATTTCTTCGTTCCCTGTGGATTCCTCTAAAAAAGAACCTCCGACGTCATCTCCGATTGCTGAATTTAAAAAATTAGAAAATGGTTATAATTACAAAATCAAGTATTTGAAATTTCTTGATCGTCTGTCAGTTAAAGATGGTCAAGTGGTTTTTAAAGATTTGAATGATCGTGAGATTATCGTTGGCCATTCATTGGATGGGGTGCTTTTTTCCGAAAAAAATGACTCCCTGCACTTGCGCTTAAGCGGCAAACTCTTTTCTTCGGATCATGAGAACCTGTTCATAGAAGGTAAAGCGGAATCAAAGAGTGGCAAAATTAACAGTCTGAATGTAACTTTTGAAGATTATAAGCTAAATACACCTTTGCCGGATATTTTTCCAAACATTATCAGTTTTTCGCAAGGCTCTTTAAAAGGAAAATTGAAATTAACGAGCGACCCTTCGAACATAATGGGGTTCGATTTGAATGGTTCCATTCGCCTTGCCAACGCTTCAGCGAATATCAAAGATGGACTTTTTTCTGTTTCCGATATCGATTTTCAAGGCCATATTAAGCACTGGACTCTTTTTATCGATCATGCGGTGCAGAAAGTGAACAATGCTTCGCTGAAAGTTGCAGGAAATATTGAAAACTTTTTCAAACCAAACTTGAATTTAAAGCTATCAACTGATCCGTTTGCTGTCTCGAAATTTTCACATCTTTTCAAGAAGAAACTGCAAGGCTGGGCCAGTTTAAATGCCGATATATCCGGGCCGCCGAATGCACTTTTTGTCGATGGTCGTCTTTTTTCGAAAAGAATTTCACTCGCCGGAGCAGTATTCGAAAATCTGCGTGCGAACGCTTCATTTCGTAAGGGTGTTTTGAGTATTAATAAATGCAACGCGGAATTCTTTCAGAATAAATTAAACCTTGTCGGGAAAATTGATTTTAATTCTCCCAAAAGGCCGGTGGATGGAAATATTACCTCGACAGGTGATATTGCCCCTTTGCTGCAATTGGCTGCCAACGACATATTATATGCTTGCCCCACCTGGGTGGATGCCGAAATTTCCGGCCAATTAAATAACCCGACAATTTTTGGCAGCTATGGTTTAAAATTTATGAAAGATGCAAATGATTCGCTTGTTTTGCGATCAGCTTTTTCATTTCATAATAAACTTTTACGTTCTTCTCCTCTGTCGGAAAATGGCGGGCCAAAGTTTAGTGCACTCCTGGATTTTTCTCATACTCCTGTGACATTCAATATTGCAATGGAAGGGCTTTTTAAATTATTGCCCTATTTTTACGATGCTCCGTATGAAAGAGAGATTGTCGACAACTTTGCATCGAGCCTTTCAGCTCGTGGGTCTGCTAACCGATTTGCCGTCGATGCGAAAGTGAGCGCTTTGGAGGGAGGCTACATTAAGATGGATGTGGCCAAAGTTACGGCTGATTTTGACAGAAACTCGGACGTGCTGAAGACAAGCGGAAAGATATTTATTTATCCGGGGTCCAACCGCGAATTTCAGGGCGAATTTGCCTTTAACAGGAATAAGGATTCGATTAATCTTCAGAAACTCTCATTGGGCGATCAACTGTCGGCGTCTTTTGTGGCAAAGCAACATGGACCGGCTCTTCGGGACATTTCAGGTAAAATCATTTTGAATGAATTTGATGTTTCACGTTTTTTCATTCAGGATTCCTCATTCAGAGGCTTGGTGAATTCTGACATAACGATTAGTGGAACAGATCAGAATCCCGAAATAGCGGGGCAGCTTAACTTGAGGAAAGCTTTTTTTTATAAGAACGGCCCCTACAAAAGCGATCTGTTTTTCAAGTATGATTCCTCCGACTTTCATTTACAACGATTTGTTTTCAATACAAATGAATCAACACTGCTTTATGCTTATGGCGATTATGATTCCAAAGTTGATGATATGAGTTTTAATATCACAGGTGCGGGTTTTGATGTCGCACAGTTGGCGCGCCGAACAACCGGGGGGCCGTCGTTTATTTCCGGTAATTCTTTTATAGATTTAGACTTTAATGGCAGTTTGTCGAATCCGCAAATTTCAGGAGTTATCGCCGTAAAGGATGGAAAGTTTCTCAAATTTCCTTTTAACGAATTGGAAGTGCAACTTGGCGAAAAGCGTACAAAAATGAAAAAGGAGCCGTCGAGTCCGGTTTTAAATATCCGCAGATTTCGATTAAACCGTTTTGATCATTATGAATTACTTGGCTCAGGTGTCTATCCCTTGCGGCCGGATGACAGTTTACACCTTGATTTATCCGGGCGTGGCAACTTTTTGACTTTGTTTTCGGATATGACAAAATATTTTCAAGAGTCGAGCAGTTCCGGAACATTTACTGCCAAAATCAGTGGCACGCCGTCGAGTCCTGTTTTGGAAGCAGCCCGGCTAAACATTTCCGATGGCCAGCTAAAATTGCAATCTGTTATTCCGCCTTTGTCGGACCTCCATGCCGATATAGAATTTGAACCGGAAGATCAGTTTTTGCATATTAAAACCTTGGCCGGTGAGATGGGAGGAAAGCCATTCAAAATTTCGAATCAGCTTGCCGATGATGTTGTGGCCGATGTGGAACTGAAAAATTTAGTTTTGGGTGGATCCGGTATTAATCTTGGTGTCCTGGAACTGGAATCCACTGATCAGGGTGTCCCGCTGAATATTTCGGGTCTTATGCAGCCGGGCGTTTATGGTGACTTTGTCCTCGGTGGTCGTACGGACAGGGAAAAATTTTATTTTGCCGGTCCCGGCACCAGTCCCCGGTTGCGTGGCTCCATTCATTTGTATCATATGCAATTTATGTATCCTTTTTTAGAGGGGACGCAAAAGCCTGCGCCGATAATCGCCGGGCTACTTGAAAATATGCAATGGGATCTGTCTGTCACGCCGGAGCGGGATGTAAGGTATATCCGTTCTTTTCCCGGTGCTGTAGACAAGGTTTATGTGAATATGCAGCTCGACCGTCAGTACAGTACGCTCGATTTTACAGGAAGAGTCTCGGACGAGAGCTTTCGTATTAACGGACATGTGAGATCGACAAACGGGTTTATCGAATATCTTGGTATGAATTTTCGTATCGAAAGAGCCGGCGCCGAATTTGATAAAAGTGGTCTCATACCCGTCGTATATGGCCAGGCCAGAACCACGGTGACGGATTCGGTAGGAATTCCGACTCAGGTTATGTTGACGCTGCAGACGGTGGATCGAACCATGTCCAAAAAGCAGGTTGATGATATTGTACGCGAGGAACAAGGACGTGCCAGGTGGAATCATATTCGCTTTAAGCTCAGCAGCGATAATCCCAATTTGGGAAGTTCGGAGGAGCAAATTCTGGCCGCTCTCGGCTATTCGACCGGATCGCTACAAAACACAGCGTTCGATGCCATTGGGCTTAGCACGGAGAATATCCTTTTTCGTCCGCTTTTTCGTCCGGTCGAACGAACACTCGAAAATGTTCTCGGTTTGGACTATGTGCGATTTAGTTCGCGTTTTACGAAAAATATCATTGATTTTAATTTGAATAATAATTATGAATTAAACACACGACTGGCGCTGCTGCGGAGTACAAAAGTTATTGTAGGAAAATACCTCGCCGATCGCTTCTTTTTTCAATATACCGGCCAGGTTGAGGCCGGTATTGATTATCGCTACAAGGGCAAAGGAGTTGGATTGCATCATCAGTTTGGTTTCGAATATCAGATTAATCCGAAACTATTGTTGGAACTCGAGTACGATTATGATAGTTTGATGAAATATAATCCTGAGGATAGACGGATTGTTTTACGCCATTGGTTTCCGTTTTAAATCTTATATTTTCCTTTACAAAAAGCTAAGAATTTACTAACTTTACAGATTCAAAAATTATAGGTAAGGTTTCATGTGTAATATGCTCAAAAAGATTTCAATAGTTATTCTACTCGGCCTTTTGCTTTCATTTGCAGACGGCCTGGCGCAAAAACGGTCAATCAAAGTTCTTGGAGTTACTGTAGAGGGCAATTCGACAACCGATGCAAATATGATACGGTTGAGTTCCGGTATTACGCCGGGAACTGAAATAACCGGTGATGGTATTCAGCATGCGATACGCCAATTATGGCGGCTCGATCTTTTTTCCGATATACAGATTGTCGTCGATCGTGAATTGGCCGAAGGCGTTTATTTGACGATCAAGGTCAAAGAGTATCCTCGTCTGGAAAAAGTGGAGCTTGAAGGGAATAAAAAGCTTAAAAAGAATGACATCGATGATATTCTGAATTTTTATTCCGGCCAGGTCGTCAGTCAAACTTTGCTGGCGAGAGCGAGAAGTAAATTGCTTGATAAATATAAAGAAAAAGGCTATTTGCTGGCCAAAGTCGAGACCAAGTTGTTACCGGGCGTTTTAGATACAAACAGAACAATCGTGCGCTTTAAATTCCAGGAAGGCAAAAAAATCCAAATTAAAAGAATCAGATTCTACGGCAACAATTCGTTCAAAGATGGAAAGCTGAAGAAACAATTTAAAAAAACCAAAGAGGACAGATGGTGGCGCGGAGCGGATTTTGATAAAAAAGAATATCAGGACGATTTGACCAAACTCATCGAGTTTTATCAAAATGAGGGCTTTCGCGACGCTGAAGTTTTAAAAGATTCGATATTTTACAATGATAAAAGGAGCGATCTTTTTATCGACATTTGGGTGAACGAAGGACCAAAGTATACATTCGGGGATATTAGCTGGGAAGGTAACAATCTTTTCACCGCAAAGCAACTGACTTCGAATCTCGGATTCAAAACGGGAGATGTTTACAGCAAGAAAAAGCTGGACGAGGCTATTTTTAAGCACATCGGCAGCATGTATTATGATGACGGCTATATTTATGCATCGGCCACACCAAAAGAGACTGTAAGAGATGGAAATATCCTCGACTTGCATTTCATTGTTTCCGAGGGCAAGCAAGCCAAAATTAATGAAATTAAAATTGTCGGTAATACCAAAACCAAAGAAAAAGTCATTCGCAGGGAACTGCGCATCTATCCCGGGGATACGTTCAACCGTTCGCTTTTGGAGCGCAGCCAGCGCGATGTGTGGATGTTGAACTATTTTGCCAATGTTGAGCCGAAAGTAAATCCCATCGATGAGGAAAAGGTCGACCTTGAATTTAAGGTGGAAGAAAAATCCACTGATACTGCTAATATGTCGGCCGGATGGAGTGAACGCGACCGGCTCATCGGTAGCGTCGGTGTTGCCATGGCGAACTTGTTCGGCAACGGTCAGCGCCTCAGCTTTGACTGGAACTTTGGCCGTTACTACCGCTCTTTTAATATCGGTTTTACGGAACCGTGGTTGATGGACACACCAACTCTTGCCGGATTCAATTTTTATGATACGAAACGCGATGCAATTTATTACGGTTACCAGCAACAGAGCCGCGGTGTTTCGCTGCGTCTCGGTCGACGATTTTCCTGGCCGGATAACTTTTTTCGCGGCGACTGGATTTATCGGCTGGATGAAACAGGTCTGTCTGATTTCAACGAATATATCCTGAAAAGGAATCCGAGCGGCATCGTATCGGAACAATGGCCTTTGACGAGCAGCAGTATCACACAAATATTTTCACGGAACAGCCTCGACCGTCCCGAATTTCCGACCGCCGGTTCCGATTTTTCGCTGTCCAGTGAATTTGCCGGAGTGTTCCTGGGCGGCAATGTCGACTATCATAAATACATTTTTAAAATGGATTGGTTTACTCATTCCTTCTGGAAATTGGTCATCTATACCAGTTTTCAGGCCGGTTTCATGGAAGGAATCGGAGGGAATTCGAGAATTCCTTATTTGGAATACTTTTTTATGGGCGGCGATGGCCTGTCCCGTTCGATTCCGCTGCGCGGATATGAAGACCCGCTCAACGGCTATACCCGCCTCTATCAGGGGGGTAAGGCAATGATGAAATACACGGCGGAATTGAGAATTCCCATTGCTCCGAATCCCACCATATTCGGGTTGCTGTTTGCCGAGGCCGGTAATACCTGGAAGGATTACAAACATGCAGATCCCTTTAATATGCGAAGGTCCGTTGGCATTGGCGCTCGAGTGTTTATGCCGATGATCGGAATTATCGGGTTCGATTATGGATATGGTTTTGACCGAATCGATGTAAACGGCAATCCCGATCCCAAATGGAAAATGCATTTCGTTTTCGGAAGAAGTTTTTAATTGTAATTTCAAATCATTGAAACTCATAAATAAATATCAGGAGGAAAATGTGAGAGCAAAAACCCTTATGAAAAGCTTTGTTTTAGCTGCGTTGATGATTGCATTTACATCTTCAATGAGTTGGGCGCAAAAAATAGGGTACGTTAATTCACAAAAGATACTCGCTTCTTACAAGGAAGCACAAGACGCGCAGGAGCGTCTGAACAAAATAAATAAAGAATGGGAAAATGAGGCCAAGGAAATGCAAAAGCAATTTCAGGATCTTGGCCAGCAGTTGGAATCCCAAAGATTGCTTCTTAGCGAAGAACGCCAGCAGGAGAAGCAGCAGGAATTGCAGAATCTGTATATGAAAATTCAGCAATTTCAAAATGAAAAATGGGGGCAGAATGGCGAGGCAGTGAAAAAGAATGGAGAGTTGATGCAGCCTGTTATTGATAAAGTGAATGCTGCCATTGCCAAAATCGGCGAAGAACAAAGATTTGATTATATCTTTGATACTGTGGCCGGAAATATTCTTTACGCCAACCCAAGTCAGCCCGACCTGACTGAGGAGGTTCTGCAAGAGTTGGAAAAAGGACTTGAATCCTCCAAGAAATAAAGATTCAATAATTAGAGGAAATTCTATGCCAGTTACTCTTGCCGAGGTCGCAAAATGGATCGGCGGAACTGTGGATGGGGATGATTCAATTAAAGTTTCTGCATTAGCAAAAATTGAGGAAGCAAAGTCCGGTCAACTCACCTTTATTGCTAACCCAAAATATGCCAGGTTTATTGATTCAACAAAGGCATCGGCGGTTTTGGTTGATTTGGATTTTCCAAAATCAGCAAAACCGCTGATTCGCGTTTCAAACCCCTATTTTGCCTTTTTAACGCTTGCCAAAAAATTTTATCACGGCGTGCCGTCGGTTGAAAAAGGCGTTCACCCGTCGGTAGTTTTAGGAGAAAACTGCAAACTGGGGCAGGATGTTGCAATTGGCGCTCATGTCGTTATCGGTCAAAACTGTATCATTGGCCCGGCTACCGTTGTGCACCCCGGCGTTGTTATTGGCGATGATGTGCAGATAGGAGCAGATTGTCTCCTGTATGCAAATGTGAGTATTCGCGAACAATGCCGAATCGGCAATAATGTCATTGTGCAGATGGGAGCCGTCATTGGTTCAGATGGTTTCGGTTTTGCGTTTGAGGGTGGAAAATACCACAAGCTTCCGCAAATGGGTATCGTTGTTATCGAGGATGATGTAGAGATCGGTGCGAATTCAGCAATAGATCGCGCCACAATGGGTGAGACGATTATTCGCCGGGGAACCAAAATTGATAACCTGGTACAAATTGCCCATAATGTCGAAATTGATGAGCACACGGCCATTGCTGCGCAGTGCGGAATCTCCGGAAGTACAAAAATCGGCAAGTATGTCAAGATGGGCGGCCAGGCAGGTTTGGTTGGCCATATTACTATTGGTGATTACGCTGCTGTCGGCGGCCAGGGTGGTGTGACGAAATCTGTTCCAGAAAAGACGTTTGTTTCCGGTTACCCGGCGCGTGAACATTTAAAAGTCAAAAGGGAAGAGGCGAGCCTGGCTAAACTGCCGGAACTCATAAAGAAATTTCGCAGACTGGAAGCGGAAGTGAAGGAATTGCAAGGTCGATTGATGGAGAAAGGACAGAATGAGAAGCAATGATTTTTTCAGTTTTTTTTTGGAGGTTGAATGCTTAAGAACCAGCAGACGATAAAGCGAGAAGCATCTTATTCCGGTGTAGGATTACATACAGGAAACAATACAAAAATTATATTTAAACCGGCCCCGGCAAATTCCGGGATTTTGTTCAAACGCATCGACGTTCCGGACAGTCCGGTTATTCCCGCGGATGTTGATCATGTCGTGGATATTTCCCGCGGTACGACCATTGGAATTGGCGACGTGAAAATTCATACCGTAGAACATGTGCTGGCAGCCATCAGCGGTTTGGAAATAGACAATATTGTTTGTGAAATTGATGGAAATGAGCCTCCGGTTGGAGACGGCAGCGCGCTTCCTTTTGTGGAAATATTGCTCAAATCGGGAATAGTCGAACAGAATTCCCCCCGCGATTATCTGATCATTGACAAAACGATTGCCTACAGCGATCCTTCCAAAGGTATTGACATCGTTGTTTTTCCTTCGGATGAATTTCGTATTACTTTTATGGTCGATTACAAGAATCCGGCACTCGGCACACAGTACACTTCCATGTACTCTTTGCATGAAGAATTTGCCACCGAATTTGCCGCTGCCCGGACGTTTTGTTTTCTCCATGAAGTTGAAGAATTGTGGAAAGCCGGCCTTGTCAAAGGCGGTAGTCTTGATAATGCTGTGGTTATCATCGATCGCGACATGGAAGATAAAGAACTTGCTGATCTTCGTAAACTTTTTGGCATTGACGGAAAAGTAACCTTGTCAAACAACGGTATTCTTAACGGCAAGGAATTGCGTTACCCGAATGAGCCGGTCAGACACAAGGCGCTCGATTTGATCGGTGATCTGGCATTGCTGGGTGTTCCTTTAAAGGCGCACGTTATGGCGGCGCGCTCGGGGCATGGTGCCAACGCGGAACTGGTAAAGTTGATCCGCAAAGAGTACAAGAAAAAATTGATTAAATCAAAATACCAGACCGGCCGGAGCAATGGCGTTTTGCTGGATATTGACGCAATTAAAAAGATTTTGCCGCATCGCTATCCGTTTTTGCTGATTGACCGTATTATTGATCTGGTGCCTCAGGAATATGTTGTCGGCATTAAAAACGTTACTGCAAATGAGCCGTTTTTCCAGGGACATTTTCCGGGAAGGCCAATCATGCCCGGCGTTTTAATTGTCGAAGCCATGGCCCAGGTTGGCGGTATTATGTTACTGAATGCGGAAGACGAGCCGAGTTCAAAGCTTGTTTATTTTACAGGTATTAATAATGTGCGCTTTAGAAAACCGGTAACTCCGGGAGATACCATTCGTTTTGAAGTGGAAATGACCGCGTTTCGACGTTCCATGTGCAAAATGGCGGGGCGTGCTTTTGTTGACGGCGAACTGGTTTGCGAGGCTGAAATGAAAGCGGCCATCGTGGATCGTTAATTATACTTTAGCAAGGACATAAAATTGACCAGTATCCATCCTACCGCACTTGTCGATAAAAAAGCTCGTCTCGGAGACAATGTTTCTGTTGGAGCATTTTCTATTGTCGAGGCCGGCGTTGAAATCGGTGATAACAGTCAAATTGCCAGCCATGTCCTGGTTGCCGAGGGGGCCAGAATTGGCAAAAATTGCAAAATCCATAAAGGCGCTGTTGTCGCAACCTGGCCGCAGGATTTGAAGTTTGCCGGTGAGCCTTCGATTTTTATTATTGGCGACAATACGACCGTACGCGAATTTTGTACCCTGAACAGGGGCACCAGCGCGCTGGGCAAAAGTCAGATTGGCAGCGATTGCCTGCTGATGGCCTATGTTCACGTGGCGCACGACTGCATCATCGGCGATCACGCAATCCTTGCGAATGGAGTGCAGCTTGGCGGTCATGTGGAAATCGGCGAATGGGCGATCATTGGCGGTATGACCCCGGTGCATCAGTTTTGTAAGGTAGGGCAGCATTGCATGATCGGTGGAGCTTATCGCGCTGTGCAGGATGTACCACCTTATATTATGGCGACAGGGGAGCCGCTCCGATACGCCGGATTGAATTCCATAGGACTTAAACGTCGTGGATTCAGTTCCGAAACGGTGTCTGTCCTGAAAAAGACGTATCGTTTGATTTTTCGCTCAAAGTTGAATCTTACCCAGGCTCTGGAACGTATCGAAAATGAATTGGAGCCAATCCCTGAAGTAAAAAATGTAATCGAGTTTATCAGGAGTTCGGAGAGGGGACTTATTTGACGGAATATCGGAAGTGTTGAGATGACTGTTGAACGCTGGCGCTTGATCGATTCCGGGTCTCTTCCCGGGCATCTCAATATGGCAATTGATATGGCTTTGTTAAAATTCGCGTCCTCCGCAAATTCCTTTCCCACAGTGCGCTTTTACGGGTGGAATCCTGATGCCATTTCCCTGGGCTTTCATCAATCGTCAAAAGAGATCGATAGCGAATTATGTGAAAAAGATGGCGTGGATGTGGTTATTCGTCCCACGGGTGGCCGCGCTATTTTGCATGCGGAGGAACTCACTTATGCCGTGAGTTTGCCTGCAAACAGCAGGTATTATGACAAAGATATTATAATGGTTTATGAAAGGCTGAGCCGCTGCCTTGTTTCCGGTCTCAAACACTTGAACATTCCGGCTGCTTTTGAAAGAGCGGATAAAACGCCAAAGAATTTTTCCAGAGGTGAGCTTTCATCGTTGTGCTATGCCACTTCAATTCAACATGAGATCGGCTATAATGGGAAAAAACTGGTCGGCAGCGCCCAACGCCGATTTGAAGGGGCGGCGTTGCAGCATGGCTCCATACTTATCGGACGGCGGCATCTCGATTTGCCGAATTATTTGGCTGAAAAAACACTAGAACGCAAAAAGGCCATACGCCGGTATATGGAGGCAAACACGATTTGCCTGAATGATTTGAGCATCCCTCCCATTTCATATTCTGAATTGGCTAAAGCTATAAGACATGGTTTTGAGGAGGAATTGGACATCGAATTTTTTATCGATGAATTGAGTGGCGATGAAGTCGCAAAAGCCGAAGAATTAAAAGAGAGTTTTTCAGCTTTTAGGGCGATCGGGGTGAAATAAAAAGTGCAGGACAAAAAGAAAATTGTTGTCTTAGGGGCTAGCGGTTCTATCGGTGTAAACAGCCTCAATGTTGTTGAACAATTGCCGCAGGATTTCCAGGTCATGGGTTTGACAACGCATACAAATGTCAAACTGTTGACCGAACAATCCGCAAAGCACCGGCCGAAATTTGTTGCTGTCACCGGCCGGAATTTGAAAAGCACGGAACAGGCTGTATTTAATGAACTGGGTATAACTGTTTTTTCCGGTGAATCTGCTTTGATGCAGATCGTTGAAAATGCTGATTACGATGTGCTTGTGAATGCTGTAGTGGGAGCCGCCGGGTTTTTGCCGACCCTGAAGGCCCTGGAATTAAAAAAAAACA
>JAADGR010000501.1 GCA_013152225.1 Calditrichota bacterium | reverse complement strand
TCCTGCACCACGGCCAGGGAATCTTTTGCCGAAGGACACGCCTGTTGTTCGCCAATTTTTAAAAGCCGCAGTGCGGTCTCCGGTTCTTTCATGTCATACAGCGCAATAGCTGCAGCCGTTTGCAGCGCGGCACATGCCCTTTCCTTGTCGCTGCTTTCCGACAAGGCAAATAAAATAACATTCAAAATAAAGTTTTTCTGGATATTCTTTCCCCCTTTTACCGGCCGGATGAGCGACTCGATGGAATCCGCAGAGACGATAAAATGGGTGGGATAAATATTTTTCTACAACAGCAACAGGAATATTCACTCCAAAATCATAATATCTGAATTTTAACCCAGGCTCAGGCGGAGGAATCTTTATTCCAAAATAAGAAATATCTTTTGAAAGACAGTAGACAAAAAGTGCGGGAATAAAATATTTGTTCATCTTTATTGAACTAACAAATACAGATCGTTCTGGAAACGTTTTAAAATCTTGCAAAAGTTGCACAGAATAAGCAACGTGGATATTATTCCTATCAATGTTTATCACTCCTCTACTCCCTTGGTGGTTTTAAAATTTTGTTTCATCGTCATTTTTTAAGAGACATCTCCTCCATCGTTTCCTTTATTGCCCCAAGTAACTCAAGAACATCACTTTCATAAATCCGACCGCCAAATGCCAGTCGAAAATAATTTGCCTTGCCTGCTGTCCCCGGATAGATCGCATAACTGCGATTCTTTATTGTTTTATAAAATTTATCCGTATCAAATTTTCGGTGTTCTGGATATTTAAAAGAAACAACAGAATGTACCTGAAGTTCCGGCGCCAAAAATTCCGTAAAGCCCAAAGCGCGCATTCCTTCGACCAAGGTCTGGTAATTCTTTTTATAACGCGTCTCGCGTCCGAAAACACCCCCCTCCTCTTCAAGCTCGATCAGCGCTTGCCGGAAAGCATGCACAGAATGCGCAGGCGATGCAAAACGAAACTGACCGTATTTTTCAAATCCATTCCACTGATCCAAAAGATCAAGAGTATAGCTGCGCGCATTTCCCTCCGTTGCCAGCAAAATATCTTTTTTCGCCACGGCAAAAGCAATACCCGACATACCTTCGATACTTTGATCAGCAACAGACGCGAGCCAATCTATTTTTAGTTCTTCAAAATTCATGCGTACAGCACCAAAACTGCTGCCTGCATCTACAAAATATATTTTTTTGAAGCGCTTTACAATCTCACCAATCTCTTTTATCGGATTAATCAATCCTGTCGTGATTTCATTGTGTACAATCGCAACATGGGTGATCAATGGATCTTCTTTTAGGGTTTTGTAAATTTCTCCCACATCAGGCAGGCTATTTCCCGGAAAATTCAGAACCGTCTTTCTTATTTTCAAAACATCCACAATTTTTGCTATGCGTGCGCCAAGTGCTCCATTCTGAATCACCAACCATTTTCCATCCGGAGGTGTTCCGGTTGACACGACCGCTTCCACGGCGCAGGCTCCGCTCCCCTGCAAAAGAATGGCTTCGTAACCCAGATCGGCCACCTGACCGATTTCCAATATTCTCCTTCGTATATCCCGGACAATCGGCATAAACTCATCATCATAGCCAAAATCTTTTAGCATTGCTTGCTTCACACTCGTGCTTATTGGGAACAGAACCGAGGTGAAAAGACCTTGCTGCTTCCAGTCAGGAATTTCCTGTTTGTTTTTCATTGTCAATTCCTTCATTTTTTTGCTTTAATTGTAATCGTCTTTTCCTTTGTTTCGCCCATTAAAAGTCCTTTGATACTTTTCATATTTTTACCCGTTTCCCTACCAACGCGGACGGTGTAACTGCCGTTCTCAAATACTTTCGGCGTGAAAGAATGTCCCCTTATTCGTAAGGTATAAATCGGCTCACCGGACTTTTCATTAATGACCTGCACAACGGGATCGGAAATGCCGGTAACTTTGATTGTGGGCAGGTAGCCGACGGCTTTCCGGCCGTAATTTTCTAATTGACTGATTTTAATCGGCCAGCCAAAATATTCCTGCGCATCCGGTTTCGCCGGATCGGATTCGCGCGGCCAGCACTCTATAACAATATCATGACTTTTGCGGTTAAAGCGCACAATACCATAGCCTGTAGCGCGATCATATAATGTTGCAGGCTTTTCGCCGGTAAAAACAGGATTGGAAACGGCATACACGGTGATATGGTTTCCGAAACCATCGAGAAAATCGCCGGTGTATTTCGGTGCTCCCGGCTTTCTGTTTCTCCCCGGATTCTTTGGAAACCACCGTCTCGGCCAGACATTGGAAATGGCAGGAACACAAAATGCGTATCCGGCATCGCGCCAGTCATCCACGCCGTATTGAATGGTGCTGCCGAGATGCTGATCCCCGGCAATATGCAGGGCAAAAGCACGGCGCATTTCACGGATCGCCTTATTGCGACCGGTTTGCGGCCAGCCATCCGAATCCATATCAGCAACAGGAATGTCATCCGGCGGATATTCACCACGCTTCAGCACTCTCAGTTTGGGAACAATAGCATCGCTGGTCGCATCTTCTTCCGGGAGTGTGGCGACATTGGCAAAAATCGTTTGCGAAAGAACTACTTTCATCCAGGTGTTCTCATCCCAATTGTCGGCCCATTCATGTAAAAAATGCAACTGACGTTTTCCCAGCAAGACGGCACCCGGGACATCCGCTTCTTTTGCGGCATCAAACTTTCTGTTGCGCGCCCAGCCGTTTCTGATGTTTGCCTTGGGCAGCAAAGGTTTCGGCGCAGACTTCCACTTGCGATCTTCAACAACGGCAAAGCTGATACCGCCATAATTTATTTCACAGTAATAAACACCGATTCCCTGTTTAACAGGTGTCGAATCGTACGGATCGGGAAAATGGCTTGTTTGTGTGCGTTGCACCATATTGACCCACGCGGCCGGCATCCTGTAACCACCGCTATCCTGTTGGTCCTGCGCATCTCCGGATTTATCAGCCTTTTTGCCGCCGGCGCCCCACACATTTCCATGGTAGACATCATGATCATCCGGGATGCTTACAGCGGGCCGGTCTTTGAGGAGATCGCGATAGGCCCAGCCGTAAAGGTACCATTTTCGCAAATAATCCAGCGTGGCTTTATCCAATGGCGCGCGCTGTGTGCCATACCCGCCAACGCGTTCGTAAATCTGGTCGCCGGAAAAGAATAAAAAGTCGGGATTATGATATTTTACGTTCCTGACAAGATCGTTGTTTGGAAATCCAAGATCATTATTGCCGGTGAAAGCAGCGACAACGATTTCATCTTTATTCAGCGGCTCTTTGCGAATTGTGCCGCGCCATTCGTATTCTTTGGCTTTATTACCCGTGCCGGATAAATTGTATGCCAGGCGATAAGAAGTATCTTTACCGGCGTCCCAATTTTCAATACGGAATGTTGCCGTGCGCGCCATGGCATCGATTTTTGCTTCCTGAATTGTTTTCCATCCTTTGCCATTCTCCTTTAAAACTTGCAGTGCAACGGTCTGCGCATCTTTGTTGCCGATGGGCGGCATTTGCGCCGTCAGTTTTAAAATGCCGCGGCTAAGGGTGTATTGAGAAAAAAGAATCGGGCCAAAGGCTTGATTGTCGTGCACTT
Organism: Calditrichota bacterium; assembly: GCA_013152225.1. GTDB lineage: Bacteria > Zhuqueibacterota > Zhuqueibacteria > Residuimicrobiales > Krinioviventaceae > Hydrothermomicrobium. The sequence goes on along the minus strand of JAADGR010000501.1, from coordinate 19 downwards.
CGATTTTACTCCCCGATAT
>JAADGR010000012.1 GCA_013152225.1 Calditrichota bacterium | reverse complement strand
CTGGTATTTGTGAAATCAAAACTCTATACTTGATGAGGGGGTTATGCTTTCAAAAGTCCTTAGTGCTGCGGTCGTGGGAATTGATGCTTATATCGTTAAAGTTGAAGCGCATCTGGAAGGTAAGCTGCCGAGATTCACGACTGTGGGACTTCCCGAGGGTGCGGTTCGTGAGTCCAAAGAAAGAGTGCAGGCTGCGGTCAAAAACTCGGGCTTTAGATTTCCGGTCAAGCTGATTACCATAAATCTCGCTCCGGCAGATGTTCGAAAGGAGGGGGCAGCGTTCGACTTGCCTATCGCTGTCGGCATACTGGCTGCGGTCGGTCAGGTAGACGACAGCCGTTTACAGGATTATGTCATTCTCGGCGAACTCAGCCTGGACGGCAGCCTGCGACCCATTCATGGCATTTTGCCTATAGCCGTTCAAGTTGCAAAAGAAAAAATTCGTGGTGTCATTGTTCCTACTGAAAATGCCAAAGAAGCAGCTATGGCCAGAGACCTGGAAGTCATTCCGGTTTCTTCCTTAATTGAAGCTGTCGGTTTTCTCAACGGCGATGATTCAATCTCCGCGTTTCATGCTGATCTCAAAGAGGTTTTTTCCAGTCAGCGATTTTATCACCTCGATTTTAGGGACGTGAAAGGGCAGGAGCATGTCAAGCGTGCGCTGGAAGTTGCTGCTGCGGGAGGCCACAATATTATTATGGTCGGACCGCCTGGCTCGGGCAAAACCATGTTAGCCAAAAGGTTGCCGGCCATTCTTCCCGATTTGTCCCTGGAAGAAGCTTTGGACACGACGAAAATACATTCAGTTGCCGGCCTGTTAGCTGAGAATGAAGCTTTAATTGCAACCCGGCCGTTTCGATCTCCCCATCATACGATTAGTGATGCCGGACTGATTGGCGGCGGCACTATCCCGAGGCCCGGTGAAGTGAGCCTGGCGCATAATGGCGTTTTGTTCCTGGATGAATTACCGGAATTTAAAAAGAATGTTTTGGAGGTGCTGCGTCAACCTCTGGAGGACGGAAAAGTAACTATTTCGCGGGCCATGCTATCTCTCACTTACCCGGCGGAATTTATGCTCGCTTCGGCGATGAATCCATGTCCCTGCGGTTATTATACTGATCCAAACAGGGAATGCTCTTGCACCATTCCGCAAATACAGCGTTACCGGTCGAGGATATCGGGACCGTTGCTTGACAGAATAGATATTCATATTGAAGTACCGGCGGTAAAGTACAAAGAACTCAGCGGAGATTCCATAGGTGAATCATCAGCAAATATCCGTGAGCGTGTTGAAGAGACGCGGCAGAGACAAATTGCCAGATTTAAGGGACATCCCGGATTATTTTGCAATGCTCGCATGGAACCAAAAGAGATTAGGAAATATTGCCGGGTCGATTCACAAGGCCACGAACTTTTAAAAATGGCCATCACAAAACTCGGGCTGTCTGCCCGCGCTTACGACCGAATTCTCAAGGTTTCCCGTACCATCGCTGATCTCGAAAAGTCCGAGCACATCAAGCCGGAACATGTCAGCGAAGCGATTCAATATCGTTCGCTGGATCGAAAAGGTATTTTGTAAGGATCAGTATTTACACTTAATTGGAGAAAAATAATGAGCTATAAAACAATAGAAGTTTCAACGGAAAAAGATATCACGATTATCAAGGTAATGCAAAAGAGAATTTTTTTAGAGATATCTGACCAATTTCGGGATGAAGTTATCTCGGTCATTGAAGATGGCGGGACAAAACTCATTTTCGATTTGAGCCAGGTTCACGTCATGAACAGCTCAGGGCTCGGCGTTTTAATGCTGGCACGTGATAAAATAGAAAAACGCGACGGGAAAATAGTTATTTGTTGTCTCATGCCACTTATGGATGAGATATTTACGAGAATGAGATTTACGCATTTTTTCGAGGTAACCAAAGATTTTAAAGGTGCAATTGAAAAGATGGAATAGCGCTTGAGACAGGGGGACAGCCAAAGAATTATGATATTATTCCCGGGCATAAAAAACCCTGTAGCTGATATAGCGCAATAATAGAACCGTGTTTTACACGGTGGGTACCGCCTGAATATTTCTTACTTCCACTCATTTTCCCCGAAAGAAAAATGGAGGCATGTAATACATACCCAGAGCTAAGCTCCCAATATTGCGGTGTTGGTTCTTTTTTTGCTTTCTACACCAACTACAGGGACATTCTTGCTGTTTTTAATTTGTAAAAATATGATCTAAATGTCAAGTAAAATATTTCCATCAACAGGAAAAGCCGCATTTTATTTTTGATATTTTTGTAAAAATTAAGATTGCATTTCTATTTACTGTTTTATACATTCAAGAGTTATTCGTAAAAAGTCGAAAAGCATGTCATCGCGAGGAGCGGAGCGACGAAGCGATCTTTATAAACCAGCACGTTAGCCGACATCCAGATTGCTTCGCTTCGCTCGCAATGACATTTTCGGACTTTTTACGAATGACTCATTCAAAAAAGAAAAAATATTATTCGAGTTTTAAAATGAAAAAACTACTATTTATTTTTACTATCCTTTTCCTCGTGAGCCTGCCGGTTTTTGCCAACGCGCAAAAAGTTCTCAAAATTATTATCGATGGAGATATAAACCCCATTTCGGCAAAATTTATCGTGGATAATATTGATCGCGCGGAGAAGGGTGACTATGAGTGCCTTCTCATTCAAATGGATACGCCAGGAGGGCTGTTAGAATCGACTAAAATGATTGTCAAAAAGATTCTCAGTGCTGAAGTGCCTGTCGTAATGTATGTGGCTCCGAGCGGATCGGGAGCTGTTTCAGCCGGGGTCTTCATTTCAATGTCATGCCATATCCTTGCAATGGCCGAAGGGACAAATATCGGTGCAGCTCATCCGGTGGGAATCGGTGGAAAGCAGGATACGAGCAAAGTAATGGGGGAAAAGGTCACCAATTACGCCTCTGCCTGGATGCGGGGTATTGCAGAAAAACGCGGCAGAAATGCGGATTGGGCGGAAAAGGCTGTGCGTGAGAGCGTTTCAATAAATGAGAAGGAAGCTTTAAAAATACACGTCATTGATCTCATTGCAAAAAATGAAAAAGAATTATTGGAAAAGATTGATGGCTGGAAGATTCAGCTTCCCGATTCCGTAAAAACACTGGCGACAAAAAATGCAACCGTAGTTCTAAAGGAAATGAGTTGGCGTTACAAGATATTGTATAAAATATCCAATCCCAATATCGCTTACATTCTTCTGATGCTTGGAATATACGGTTTATTTTTCGAACTTTCCAATCCGGGTGCAGTGGTTCCGGGAGTCGTCGGAGGCATTTTTATCATTCTGGCTTTTTTCGCGCTGCAAACTCTGCCGGTTCGTTCGGCTGGATTGCTTCTCATCCTTTTTGCCGTCATTTTATTCATACTGGAGGTTAAAGTGACAAGCTATGGCATTTTAACGATTGGGGGGATCGTGGCCATGTTTCTAGGCTCGATCATGTTATTTGAAGAAACACCCGGTTTTCCTTTTCGTGTGGACTGGGGAATTGCCCTGGTGGTAGCTCTTTCCACCGGTGCTTTTTTTGTATTCGCTATGGGCATGGCATTAAAAACTCGTATGAAAAGGCCGACTACGGGACGAGAGGGCATGGTCGGAGAAAAAGGTGTGGCAATAACTGCAATCAATCCGGAAGGCGATGTCAAAGTGCATGGCGAAATCTGGAAAGCAGTGAGCGAAGAGAGAATCAGAAAAGGAGAAAAAGTGCAGGTTCTTGCAGTCGATGGTCTGGAAATTAAAGTAGCCAGGATTGGCGAAAATAGGCCTGCGTAAATTTTAACTTAAAAAAGGAGACCCTTAATTATGCAACCATTTGTAATTATTGTCATTCTGGCGATTCTTTTAATTGCCAGTGCAATTAAAGTATTCCGTGAATACGACCGAGGCGTTGTTTTTCGTTTGGGAAGATTGGTTGACTACAAAGGCCCTGGAATCTTTTTTATCATCCCGATTATAGATCGTGTTGTAAAGGTGGGTTTACGTACGATCGTTATGGACGTACCTCCTCAGGACATCATCACAAAGGATAATGTTTCTGTTAAAGTGAATGCCGTGCTCTATTTTCGAGTTGTCGATCCAAGTAAAGCTATTGTGGAAGTTGAGGACTATTTGTATGCAACATCTCAGTTAGCGCAGACGACGTTGCGAAGTACATTGGGGCAGGCTGAACTGGATGAATTGCTCTCAGCTCGAGATAAAATTAATCAGGAATTGCAAACGATTATCGATCGCCATACCGATCCTTGGGGAATAAAAGTCAGCCTTGTAGAAGTTAAACACGTTGATCTTCCGGTCGAAATGCAGCGCGCTATGGCTCGCCAGGCAGAAGCCGAGCGGGAACGCCGTGCAAAGGTGATTCATGCAGAGGGTGAATTTCAGGCCTCACAAAAACTGGCCGACGCAGCGGAGGTTCTTTCCAAGCGACCGGCATCCTTGCAGCTTCGATTTTTGCAAACGTTAACTGAAATTGCATCAGAAAACAATTCTACGACAATATTCCCGGTACCGATTGACTTGTTAACACCGTTTATGGAAAAGAACAAATAACTTTTTAATTCAAAACTTGGTGTCACAGGGTGAGTGTTTAATTAAAAATGGTGGGCGAGCCAGTCAAAGATTGACTCGCCTTTTTTCGATATTCTGGTAGTATGTTTCCTGAATAACATTTAAACTTATTTTTAGTGAATAGAATAAAGTGAATATTTTAACAAAAAATTATATATCAACTTGGGATGGAGGAGGGCGAATGGGCTGGAAGAAAGTAATTTGGCCGCTGGCTGTTATCTTTTTAATGATTCAATTTTTATACGGTCAGGATTTTGAAATAGATAAATCTATTTTGAACGAAGCGGCTGTGGGTGCGCGTGCAGCAGGGATGGGAAGAGCATTTACAGCTCTGGCAAATGATGCAAATGCACTGGACTGGAATCCTGCGGGACTGGCCCTGTTCCACAAAAGCAGCGCGATTGTTGCCAGCTCTTTTGATTTTGGAAAAATCAACATCATTCCGCCGGCAAATTTGCTGAATAGCAAGAAGAAATATCAGGGCAGAGAAAACGGCAGTTTTAAACTGAATTATATAGGTTTTACTTTTCCGCTGCAGGCGCAAAGCCTAGAAATTACGAGCTCTATCGTCATCAGGAATATAACTGATTTGAATGAACATCCGATATGGACAACGATCGACGAATCAAAAGACACGCAGTGGGACATTAAAGAGGATCGCAGCGGCGGCTTGTTTGCGCTGGCAACTGGCGTTGGTATCAAAGTTCTCGATAATGTTTCCCTTGGGACAACATTAAACTTTTTAACCGGAAATCATGATTACAAGAATACCGATGTATTAAAGACAATGGATTCCGATTTGGAAGACTGGTATGAATGGAAAAACAAATTTTCCGGTTTTAGTGTGGATTTTGGTTTTATATGGAATATCTCCAAGCTAATTACAGTCGGAAGCAGGTTGACTTTTCCTTATACAATAAATTATGCAAGAATCGAATACAGCAATTCAAACACTGTGCCTCAGGGAGGAAGCGCCCAGGCAAAGTTTGATGCACACGTAAAGAAGCCGCTTCATGCTTCTTATGGCCTGGCCCTCAATTTGAGCCCGGATCTTATTTTTGCATTTGATTACGTTTACCGACCGTGGAAAAAAATTACTTCTTATGTAAGGAAGAATGAGGAGGGGACTTTTACAACAGAAGACTGGTCTTTTGCAAATGCAAATGCTTTTCGCATGGGGATCGAGTTTATTGTCAATTCGGGAAATACCAGGATTCCATTTCGGCTTGGCTTTTTTACCAGTCCGGAGCAGATATTTGAATTTAATGTAACAAAGCCTGATCAAAAAGGTAACCAGGTTACGTCACATTATTTGACCGGTGGTTTTGGCTTTGGCAATGATAATATAGTTTTTAATTTGGCTATCGATTATAAGGTTATGCAGTATAAAGCCGATTATCTTGGTTTATTAACTCCATTCGAGTTGCAGCGCTCCCGATTTCAAGCTACTTTCGGTCTTGAATTTATGCTTTAAAAGGGTCTTCTTGTGATGAAATTCGATATTCCCGGTTTTGGAAAAATAGCTGTCAAAAATCTTGTTTTCGATGTGAATGGAACACTTGCAACGGATGGAGAACTTTTCTCCGGTATTAAGGATCGAATTCAACAACTGGGGAAATTATTAAATATTCATTTGCTTACAGCGAACACGCATGGCAAGCAGAGTGAAATCGACAAACTATTAGGAATGAGGGCGGTAATTATCAAGGGTGAAATGGAAGCTGAGCAGAAGGAAGCTTTTGTTAATAACCTGGGTGCTGAAAGTGTCATTGCCATTGGCAATGGTGCTAACGACGCGCTGATGCTCAAAAAAGCTGCACTCGGCATTGTGGTAATCGGGCAGGAAGGGGCCGCAACCTCATCAATATTGAATTCGCAAATCATCGTGAACAATATTGTTGATGGTCTTGATCTGCTGCTCAAGCCCAACAGACTAAAAGCAACTTTGAGGCGATAGAGGATGGGATTCGGCAGTGATAAAATAATTGTAATCGGTGGGAATGATGCAGGCCTGAGCGCTGCCGGACGTGCGAAAAGGTTAAGGTCGGATTTGGAGATCATCGTCATTGAAAGAACGCCGTTCGTCGGTTATGCTTCTTGCGGTTTTCCGTATTTTATTTCCGGCCAGGTGACGCGCAAAAGTGTATCCGGCCCGGGCATCGAAGAAATCGAAAACAAGCGTGGATTTCAGGTCTGGACAAATCACGAAGCTGTTCGCATCGATCTGCTTAAAAGGCATGTTACCGTCAAGTCGCTTTTGCAGGGAGAAGAAAAACAAGTTCGCTTTTCAAAACTCCTTCTTGCAACAGGAGCAAGACCACTAATTCCGCAGGCTGCAAGAATTAACGCTGATAATATATTTACTTTGAGGAATTTTGCAGATGCAGAGCGCCTGGATAACTATATTAAAACAAATTCTTCAAAAAAAGCGCTTGTGCTGGGCGCCGGCTTTCTGGGACTTGAAATGGCTGAAGCGCTCCAACAGCGAGGTCTGCAAGTTGTCGTTATTGATAAGGCACCGCAACTCTTTCCAAATTATGCTGGCAAGATAGCAGCAATCATAAAAGAAAGCGTACAAAGCAGCGACGTGGAATTGATTCTTGACGAAAAAGTCACTCAATTTGACCTTGAAAACAATCGAGTGCGAAATGCGCATTTTGTCAAAAATGGGGTGTTAGAAACAGATATTGTTCTCATTGCTGCGGGAATCGGGCCCAACGTTGAACTGGCGAAAAGTGCCAGGATCCCCCTGGGGCAATCCGGAGCTATTCTTGTGAATAATCGCCAGGAAACGCGGAGAATGAATATTTACGCTATTGGTGATTGCGCGGAATCGCAGCATCTGGTTACAAAGAAATCTGTCTGGTTGCCCTTTGCCGGTATTGCTTCAAAGCAGGGGAGAGTGGCGGGTACAAATATTGCGGGAAAAAGAACGTTGTTTCCCGGTGCTTTGGGCACAGCAATGGCCAAAACGTTTGGATTGGAATACGGCCACACGGGGTTATCGCTTTCTCAGGCACGCGAGGCAGGCTTTAAGGCTATTGAAACCGTCATTACTTCTCATTCCAAATCCGAATATTTGATCGATTCGACCGAGATCACTGTTGCGCTCATTTCAGATTTAATGACCAAAAAACTTCTCGGAGCACAAGTTGTTGGCAAAGCAGACGCAGGACAACGCTTAAACATTTTAGCAACAGCAATTACAGGCCATATTTCCCTCCACGAGTTGGAATACCTGGATTTCGGCTATACGCCGATGATTTCAAATATTTGGGATCCTATCGCAATAGCAGGAAATGCTGCACAAAAGAATATAAAGGAGAAATAGGAATGAAACCTTTTCTTAAAGTGGGAATTGGCATATTTGCCGGCGGGATTTTAGGATTCGCTTACTATCACTTTATCGGCTGCCAATCCGGGACATGCCCGCTGACAAGTAACCCTTTTATTACCACAGGTTATGGCGCGGTCATCGGTTTGCTCATTACCAGTGGTGGTTCCTCTAAAAGCAAAAAGGAAGAGGACTAGGAAAATATGTTTCGCTTTGTAAAAATATTTTTGAATATAGTAATTTTAATCCCTGTCTTTGTTTTTTCCCGTGATGTAAGAAATGCAAGTGACTGCTCTGAATGCCATAGTAAAATTTATGCAGAGTGGAAAACATCACGGCACGCCTTATCCGGTGCGCAAGCAAATCCGTTGTATGCAAAAATGGTTGCATGGGCATCAAAATCAAAAGGAAAGGAAACAGGGTATAGTTGCAAAAGGTGTCATGAACCCATCCGATTTTTAAATCTATCCTCTGCCACGGTGGAACAAATAGCAAACGAAGGGGTTACGTGCGATGTGTGCCACGCCACCAAGTTAGTTTCTGAAAATGGCCAGATGTGGTTTGAGGTTGTACCGGGAAATATAAAATTCGGCCCATTCAAAGATGCCTTGCCAGCCGTTCACAATTTTGAATTCTCTGCGCAAATCAGCGAATCTTCTTTTTGCCTTTCCTGTCATTCTAATTCCGATAATGCACACGGGGTTACATTTTGTTCTACCGGGGATGAATGGCAAACGAGTTCTTTTGCAAAAAACGGCGTCACTTGTCAGGATTGTCATATGCCTGGCACGGAAGGGAAAGTTGCGCCTCTTGGGAAAATGCGGGAGCAGCTTCACTCCCACGCTTTTTACGGAGGCTATTCACAGGAAATGCTAAACGATTGTGCTGAACTCAATGTTCGGGCCAAACGCGTGGGAAATTCTGTCCAGGTAGTGATTGCAGTCAAAAATCATACTGTCGGTCATGCCCTGCCAACAGGGTCGCCGATGCGCATGGTTATTTTATCCGTTGAAGCACAGGATTCAAGCGGATTACCGGTGTGGAAAAATTATTACCAGAACCCACTGCAGGAAGATCGGCAAGCCGTTTTTATGAAGCTTTTGCAGGATAAAAATGGAAACGCACCCGTACCGCCATGGGAAGCTGTCAGTGAAAAATTCGACCAGCGCCTGAAAGCGGATGAAGAACGGACATTAACCTATCAATTCACGGACACCAGTGCGGTTTCTATCCAAGCTATCTTAAACTACAGACTTGCCCCCCCGCCTTTGCTGAAGAAACTTGGTATTACAGATGAACAATATACTAAAGTCAGCTTGATCACAAAAAAGAAGGTGACGATTGATTAATGGTACTACTTTAATTAAAACTCTTGAAGAATGTCTGTTTTGTTCTTGACATGATTATTATTACTTTTTAAATCTATTCAGGAGATTGTCTTCAACAATTAAGGAGAATAGCATGCCAACTTTTACCACAGAGGGACAAATAACGCTACCGGAAGAGGTCCGCAAGGCTTTGAATATAGAGCAGGGAGATGAAGTTGTCTTTGAGGTTGAGAAAGAAAGAGTAATTCTCAGAAAAAAAGCCCAACTAGAAAAATATATAGGTTTTCTGGGAGAGCGGAAAGATGCAAATGTTGATGCAATTATTCGTGAACTTCGTGAAGGCTACTGATGATTACAGCAGTTGATACTAATATTTTGCTGGATATTTTGATCCCGAATCAAAAATTTTTGAAATCATCATTTCAAAAATTAGAGATCGCTGCAAAAAATGGTACGATGGTTATCTGCGAAATTGTTTATGCAGAGCTGGCTTCTCAATTTAGGGATCATAATGATTTGATGAACTTTTTGAAAGATACTCAAATAGATGTAAAATGGAGTACAAAAGAAACATTCTTCAAAGCAAGCCAACTATGGACAGAATATAAAAAACATAATAAGAAGTATTTCTGTCCAGGTTGTGGTAATTTAATTGAAACCAAATGTTCTATTTGCGGTTCAAACCTCAATGTTCCAAGGCGGATGCTCAACGATTTTATTATAGGAATTCATGCGCAGACTTTTGCAGATAGATTTCTTACCAGAGACAGAGGTTTCTACCGCAATTATTTCTCGGGGATTGAAATTGTTTAGATTGGTAGAAATCACTTGGCAAAATTTCACTATAGTTTTGTTGTAAAAACTTTCCAGTTGATCCCGAGTTTCACCTTATTTTTCCCTCCAGAAACGGCACCTCAAAAACTTTTGAATGCATAATCGGCCCATGGCCAAAATAGCCTTCTTCTCCAAAAAGTTCGCCATGATCCGATGTGACTGTGATAAAAGTATTTTTGGGAACAATATCAAAGAGTTTTTCAAACACACCGTCCAAATATTTTACCGTATTTATCTGCCGCTCTTTTAGTTGATCCAGTTTTTCCTGATTAAAAAACTTTTCACTTTCTTCTTCAACGAGTTTCCCGCCAACAATATGATCGTCGAGATGCTTAAAAACGCCGTGTACGCCGCTGATTCTCGGCCACTCATTTTCCGGTTCATCAGGGAGCGCATAGGGATAGTGCGTTTCGCCAACATTTAAAATATAAAAGGAAGGGTAGTCCTGTGAGAATTCCATTTCGTCCAGCATTGCTGCCATGTCGTTATGTTTGTCCATCAATTTAAACATATCGAACCCGACATTAATGGGCGTTTTCGGATTAAGTACCGGCAGCGAAACCATTGCATGAGTTTTGAATCCCAACTTGTTGCGCAAAAAAGGCGGCAGGTAAAGTTGGGGGACAAGGTTTTTAAATTCAAACTCTTTAACGCCAAACCGCTCGTTAAAACGAATAAAATCTTTTTTATAATACTCTGATGCGTAAACATTGGCCGGACTCGTGTGCGGTAAAAGTCCCATGAGTAAATTATAATGTGAGGGCGCCGTCCAGGAAGCATACGAATAGCGACATTCGACGTCACCCAGATTCATGATAGTTTTTGGCATTGCAGCCATAAATGTATCATAGCGACAGCTATCGAGGATAACTATGATATAATTATTCATATTTGGGAATGCAGGAGCCGGTCGCGGAGGAAGTGCAAAAGTCGATTTTATAATTGGCGCAGAAATATGAGCACTCTCTTTCTTTTGACCAAAAATTCCCATGAGCTTATCCTCCTCAAATGAAATTTTATTGTTGATATTTTAAGGTAAAATTATTATACAAGCAAGCATTTGCTATTTTATGGAATTGAACCTAAAGTTGCAAGAGGAAAGTTTAAAATACCAAATATGCGAAACCACGCCCAAGCAGGGAGATGAAAATGGCAATGAAAATAGTCAACCCCGAAGCAAATAGTGTTTTCCGCCAACCGATTTCTTTTAACAGGATGCCTAATGTAGCAAGACAGGGAATATAAAAAACAACAAACAATGTAAATACAAGAATTTGGCCTGACGAGAGAACAGTAGAAACATCGGTCGTACCAAGCGCCTGGAAAAGCATGAGCATCGACAATTCTTTGCGCAGAATGCCGAAAATAAGCGTCGTGCCAACGGCGGCGGGCAAGCCGAGAAGGGATGTCAGCGGGCTGAAAGCTCTGTTAATCAAAGCATCAATGTGATACCATTCTGCGACACTCAGGATAATACTACCGGCAATGAGCAGGGGCCAGGCGATGACGATAAAATCTTTGAGACGCAGCCAGGTTTTCGCGATAACAACCCGCAGGCTCGGCCATTGGTAAGATGGCATTTCCAATATCATTCCGGGAATATCCTCCGACATCATTCGCGACAAAATGGTACCGACAATGCCGATCACGATAAGGTTCAGGAGATAAATTCCCAGTGCTGCTGTTCCTCCAATAAAATATCCCACTAATCCCATAATGATTGTCATTCTTGCCGAGCAGGGTATAAGGACGGAAACAACCGAGGCTATAAAGCGATCCCGCGGGCTGGAAAGAATTCGAGTTGATAGCACAGCAGGAACACTGCACCCATAGCCCAAAATCATTGGGACTATAGATGGGCCGTGCAGGCCGATTTTATGCATAAAGCGATCCATTAAAAAGGCGATTCGCGGCAAATAGCCAAAGTCTTCCATGAATGCTAGGCCTAACAGGAACGGAACAAGATATGGAAAAACGATCGCGATGCCCCCGGCAAATCCCTGGAACAGACCATTTATTAGAGTGAATAAAAAGGAATTCTTGGGGAAATAGTGACTGACTTGATCCAACTGCATATTAAAAAAGTTAAGGATGGGGTTTTCTATCAATGCGCCGAATTTAAATATGACATTAAAAAACGTATAGAGGAATAACGCCATAAAAACATAGCCGAAAATCGGGTGCATGAGTACATCGTCCGCCCAGTCTTTCCATGATTTTCTCGGGCGCCCTATTTTAGCAACTCTTTCAAAAAGACCCAGAGCCAGGGAATGTCTTTCAGCGGCAATGACCTCATCTGCCGGCAGGCCGTGCGCCGTTTCAAGTTTTTTTCGACATTTTCTGACTTTGTTTTTTAATTCATCGTCAGGTAAAAATCGCTTTTGGAAATATGGATCGTTTTCAATAAGTTTGATGGCCGTGAGCCGACAGTTCTTCCGGCGGCCGGTTTTTTCACAGTCCGGCAGGTAGTCTGCAAGTTCCTGAACGACTTTTTCCACATGGCGGCTCATTTTTCGATGATGGCTTTGTCTGTTTAAGCGGATGACCTGGAAAGCTTGCCTGAAAAGCTCATCGATGCCGTGCCCCTTTGAGCCGATCGTTTCAATGACAGGGAGGTCGAGGAGTTCGGCAAGTTTGGAACTTGCAATTAATACTCCTTTTCTTGTGGCCTCATCCATCATATTGAGACAAACGACCATCGGTAGTTCTAGTTCGAGGAGTTCAGTCGTCAGGTCCAGGCTTCGTCCTAAAATAGATGCATCTATTACATTGATGATAACATCGATCTTTTGCGTGAGGAGAAACTTTTTGGCTTCTTCTTCGGCGAGATCGAGGGACTGGAGAGAATAAGTTCCGGGAAGATCGACCAAATCGCAGGTTTGGCCATTAATTTTGACGTGGCTTCGGGTAAATTCTACAGTTGCACCGGGGAAGTTGGTGGCAACAGAATGGTACCCGGCAACACGATTAAAAATCGTGCTTTTTCCACAATTCGGCTGGCCGACCAGCACAATTTGCGGATGCTGCGCGTCATCCGATAAGGATGATTTGTTTTTCCGACTATTTATATTTGGGCTCATGCTCTGGTTCTGAAACGGCAATTTTGCGTGCCATTCCACGCCCGATTGCAACATCAGAATTGTTTATGGTAACAAGAATCGGGCCTCCTAAAATGGCACTGCGCTTTACGAATATGCTTTCTCCGACATGAATCCCCAGATTTTGTAATCGCTGTTTTACCCACGTTCCCCCCTCAACATTTTTAATTTTAACATACTTTTCTGTTGGGATTTGATCCAGTGTCAACATTGTGTTAGAACCTTCTTATTCAGCATCCGGACAATCGAGGCAGTCTCTTTCCCCGGAACCATATTTCCCGCAATTCCGGAAGAAATTCAAAATGCTTTTAAAATTCTTGGGGCAATTTTCAACAAATGAAAGAAATCGGCTAAAAGCAGTAAAAGTTTCTTTACTAATATCATGCTCGAATTTGCATGCATCTTTTTCAGCGTTTTCTTCCGACACACCCAGCACCTTGACGAGAAATTCCTTGATTGCCTGATGACGACGTTCCAAATCATTTGCCAGGCGACGGCCTTTCCGGCTCAGCGAAACATGACCATATTGTTCATGCGCGATGAGATCCTTGTCCAGCAATTGATTCAGAATAATTGAAACACTCGACCTGGACACTCCACGCCGGTCGGCAATGTCTTTTACTCTGGCAACCTTATTTTCATTTTCGAGATCACGGATAACCTCGATATACTCTTGTGTTGTTGTATCGTGTGTCAAACTCATCATCAAAAAGTTTTAGTAATCAAACTTTGTTAAACGAATGAATTTATAAATAACTTGGGTAATAGTCAATACCTATTTTCTTATGGATGGTGCAGGAAAACGAGTGAAAAATACTTTTTATTCATGAAAAATATTCTTATGTTGTGTTCCAAATTTTGATCCGTTTAAAAAAACTCGTATAAAATCAGAGACTCTAAAATGAAACAATTTAAACCTAATTTTGTGCTCTATATTGGTCTAATTTTATTGATCGCTTTGCCATCCCGTTTGTTCTGCGGACAGCCGGATGTATCGCAGGATTCATCCTTTTCCTTGTCGGAAAATATGCCGCTCGATCCGCAGGTTAAAATAGGGACCTTCGAAAATGGGGTGAAATACTATATCCGTGTGAATAAAAAACCTAAGGATCGTGCCGAACTCCGCCTGGTGGTCAATGCCGGTTCGGTTTTGGAGGATAACGACCAGCAGGGACTGGCGCATTTTTGCGAGCACATGGCTTTTAACGGCACCACGCATTTTGCAAAACAGGAATTGGTTGATTATCTCGAATCCATCGGCATGCGTTTTGGCCCGGATTTGAATGCCTACACAAGCTTTGATGAAACCGTCTATATGCTGCAAATTCCTACAGACAGTACAAAAATTATCGAGAACGCGTTTCAAATTCTTGAGGACTGGGCGCACAATGTCAGTTACGACGACAAAGAGATCGACAAAGAGCGCGGCGTTGTTATCGAAGAATGGCGCCTGGGGCGAGGTGCTGAATCACGTATGCGTGATAAACAATTTCCCATTCTTTTCAAAAATTCCAGGTATGCTGTTCGGCTTCCCATTGGCAAAAAGAAAATTCTTGATTCTTTTAAACACAAAACCTTACGCCGGTTTTACAAAGACTGGTATCGTCCCGATTTGCAGGCTGTGATTGCCGTTGGTGATTTCGATCCGCAGCAAATTGAATCCTTGATCAAACAGCACTTTGCTTCGATTCCTTCCCGAGAAAAGGAACGCAAGCGAAAAGTTTTTCCTGTTCCCGATAACAAGGGAACGTTGTTTGCGATTGCTTCCGACCCGGAAGCGACGCGCACATCCGTCAGCATTTATTACAAGATGGATGTACGGCCGCAGAAAACCATCGCGGATTATCGTCGGCAAATCGTCGAGAGTTTATACAACACCATGTTGAATCAGCGTTTTAGCGAAAAGCTGCAGCAAGCCGATCCACCATTTCTTTATGCGTATTCCGGCAAGGGACGCTTTGTGCGGACAAAGGAGGTTTACCTCTTGAGCGCCGGCGTTAAAGACAACACGATTCCTCGCGGACTGGATGCGCTGCTGACCGAAGCCCTCCGCGTTAAGGAAAATGGTTTCACGCAAACGGAATTAGCGCGTACGAAAATAGAAATGATGCGCGATATGGAAAAAGCGTTCAAGGAGCGGGATAAAACCGAATCCCGGAATTATGTTTCCGAATACACCCGAAACTTTTTGGAAGATGAACCCATTCCCGGCATTGAAAATGAGTACGAGTATTATAAAAAAGTAATGCCGGGAATTCAATTGACTGAGGTTAACAAATTGGCAAGTGAATGGATCAAGGATACGAACCGTGTTATTCTGGTCAATTCGCCGCAGAAAAATGGAATAATAATTCCGACTGAAAAAGATTTGCTTGCGGTCATCCATTCAGTTGAAAAAAAGAAAATTGCAGCTTATGTGGATAAAGTTTCGGATGAGCCGTTGGTCGGGAATAAGCCGAAAGCTGGTGAAATTGTCCGTGAAGAAAAGATACCGGAACTGGGGGTAACGCAATGGAAGTTGTCGAACGGCATTCGGGTTGTCCTGAAGCCCACGGATTTCAAAAACGATGAAATTCTATTTACTTCTTTCAGCCCCGGCGGTAATTCTTTGGTAGGAAAGAAGGACTATATTGCGGCAGTCACGGCAACGGCCGTCGTCGGTGAAGGGGGGCTGGGTTCTTTTAGTAAAATTGAATTGCAGAAAAAACTGTCCGACAAAGTTGTTCGTGTTTCTCCATTCATCACCTCGCTTACCGAAGGTATTTCCGGCAGTTGCTCTCCCCAGGATATGGAAACAATGTTTAAATTGATTTATCTTTATTTTACCGCACCGCGCATGGATTCGACGGCTTTTCAATCCTACAAAATCAGGATGAAAGGTTTTATTGAAAATCGCAGTGCGCGCCCCGAAACTGCATTTCGGGATACAATCCAAGTCACCATGGCGCAACATCATTATCGTGCCCAACCCTGGAGTCTTGCTCTGCTGGACGAAATGAATCTGTCCGAATCTTTTCGGATATACAAGCAAAGATTTGCCGATGCCGGCGATTTCACCTTTTTCTTTGTCGGCAATTTCGATCTCCAGAAATTAAAACAGGATGTTGCAACTTATCTCGGCGGCCTTTCGGCATCCCGTCAGCATGAATCTTGGAAAGACCCGGGAATTGAGCCGCCAAAAGGTGTTATCGAAAAAACGGTTGTCAAGGGAATGGCTCCTAAAAGTCAGGTCAGATTTATGTTCACCGGCCCCTACCACTGGACAAGGCAAAACAACTACGACTTGCGATCCATGGTGAGCGTGCTGAGAATAAAGTTGCGTGAGGTTTTGCGTGAAGATTTGGGAGGAACCTACGGCGTTAGCGTTTGGGCATCGACCTCAAAGTACCCGAAAGAGGAATATACTCTTGGCATTTCTTTCGGCTGTGCGCCTGACCGTGTTGAGGAATTGAGCAAAAATGTTTTTATTCAAATTGACAGTCTTAAAAAATATCCTCCCGCAGAAATATATTTACGAAAAGTTAAAGAAACGCAGTTGCGGAAAAATGAAACCGATTTGAGACAGAATCGTTTCTGGCTGCGGCAATTGAAAGCACTTTATTTTTCCGGCCTTGATCCGCGTTTGCTGTTGGAATATCCGGAACTTGTGAACAATTTAAAGGCCGATACAATAAGCAAAACGGCCGAAAAATATTTCAACATGAAAAATTATGTGCGGGTTGTACTTTTTCCGGAAAAGAAAAGCGAGTGAATTGAATTTATATTTCCTTGACTTTTCATTTTCTGTTTGTTATAATTGCAAACCAAATTTTAAATTCTGTTGTTGTTACCGGAGGTTTAATGAAAATCCATGAATACCAGGCGAAGGAGATTTTAGCCAGACATGGTGTTCCTATTCAAAAAGGAAAAGTCGCCTTTACACCTGAAGAAGTCGAAAAGGTCGCTCGTGAGTTGAATGTGGACAAACTTGTATTGAAAGCTCAAGTACACGCGGGTGGACGCGGAAAAGCGGGCGGAATTAGACTCGTTAATTCTGCAGAAGAAGCAAAAACTGTATCCGAACAAATGTTCGGAATGAAATTGGTCACGCATCAAACCGGCGCGGAGGGGAAAATTGTCCGCCGCCTTTTAATAACGGAAGCAGCCGATATTGAACGTGAACTTTATGTCGGCATCGTTTTGGATCGGGCGAAAAGCCAGTTGGTTTACATGGTCAGCACAGAGGGCGGCGTTGAAATCGAAAAAGTAGCAGCGGAGACGCCCGAAAAGATTTTAAAAGAACACATCGATCCGGCTGTGGGTATGCAGGCATTCCAGGCGCGAAAAATCGCTTTTGCTCTGGCTTTGAAAGGTGCGCTCTTACGTCCGGCAGTCAAAACTTTTATGGCGCTCTACGACGCTTTTGTCGCCAATGATTGTTCGCTTGCGGAAATTAATCCGCTTGTTGTTACCAAAGACAATCAAATCCTGGCATTGGATGTCAAAATAAACATTGATGACAATGCGCTGTATCGTCATCCGGAAATTATGGAAATGCGCGATCTGGATGAGGAAGAACCTCACGAAGTTGAAGCTTCAAAATATCACTTGAATTATATTAAACTTGATGGCGACGTTGGCTGTATGGTTAATGGCGCCGGGCTGGCAATGGCGACGATGGACATCATCAAAATAGCCGGGGCCGAACCAGCCAACTTTTTGGATGTCGGCGGCGGCGCATCTGTGGAAACGGTTGAGAATGGATTTCGCATCATTTTGTCTGATAAAAATGTTAAAGCCGTTCTGGTGAATATTTTTGGCGGCATTGTTCGTTGCGACCGCGTCGCCAATGGCATTATTGAAGCGACAAAGAACGTTGGCGTCGATGTTCCTGTTGTTGTGAGACTGGCGGGAACGAACGCGGATATTGCTGCGGACATTCTCGAAAAGTCCGGCCTTGATTTACTGGTCGCGAATGATTTATCCGAAGCGGCGCAAAAAGTTGTTCAGGCGCTTGAAACGAAATAAGAACTTGAATCGGAGATAGAATCGTGAGTGTGTTAATAGATGAAAAAACTAAAGTTGTTGTGCAGGGCATTACCGGAGGCGAGGGTTCTTTCCATACACAGCAAATGGTCGGGTATGGCACGAATGTAGTTGCCGGAGTAACACCGGGAAAAGGCGGACAACTTTTCGACGATAAAATTCCCGTGTTTGATACGGTCGAACAGGCCGTGGCGCAAACCGGCGCATCGGCATCGGCAATTTTTGTTCCGCCTGCTTTTGCTGCCGATGCCATTATGGAAGCCGCAGATGCGGGTATCAAAGTGATTGCTTGTATTTCGGAAGGTATTCCAACCCTGGATATGATGAACGTTTATGAATATTTGAAAAAACGCGATACACATCTGATCGGACCGAATTGTCCGGGAATTATTTCTCCGGGCAAGAGTAAAATGGGTATTATGCCGGGTTTTATTCACAAACAGGGTCACGTTGGCGTTATTTCTCGCAGCGGTACGTTGACTTACGAAGCAGTGCATCAGCTTACTGTTC
>JAADGR010000003.1 GCA_013152225.1 Calditrichota bacterium | reverse complement strand
GTGGATTATAGAGTTAATGTTCCTGTTGGAAAGCTGATCGGCGGTTTGATTATTTATGACGGATTGAAAGAACAGGAATATTCTGACCTGAAAAATTCCGGCAGGGTTACTTTTTCGAATGTGAGTAAAACAGACAGCCTGATAACACTTACTGTGGGAAAGAAATATCCCGGTGCGGACTTTAATACAAAAATCACGTATTCCCTTTTCCCGGATCATTTGCGTTGGGATGTTTATCTGGAAAAAACAAAAGGCGCCGACCGGACGATGAGGATTACGTATGTCACCCCCTTGTTAATTCAGGACTGGAAGTTGTGGGCACCGGTTGCGCGTACGCCGTTTACAGTTCATCCGGACGAACCGTTCCTGATAAAGTACGGTCAATCTTACGGAGGCCCGGTCGGCAGCATGACCTGGCGCAGTGTCATTCCCACGGTCACGTTTTTTGATGAAAAGGGGGGGCGTGCCGTTAATTTCACTGTTCCTTTTGAGGTGCCTCAGATAATGGTGCGGTTTACCTCGAATATCGACCGGAATCATTTCTACCATTTCAATTCAAGAAAATATTCTCTTGAACAGCGACCGCATTTCTTTGTCATCAATGACTATTTAGGGTTGAGAGATCATCGGAATGCACATGCCTCTCTTCTCATTTCTTCGCATCGGGCCAACTGGCGTGAGAGCCTCGGATGGGTTTATCACAAGTATCGCGAATATTTTGATGCAAGTCCGGCATTTGCAAAAAGCGACGGTGTGTGGATGAATGGATACGAAGTTTTGCATTTAACCCCCGAAAATGAAATGAGCGCCAGATTGAGTGAGGCGCAAAAAAATGGAGTCAAGTGGGAAGAGTTGCACGGCCATTTTCCTCATTACGGATTGATGGTGCCCGACGACAGCGTATCGACATGGAAATTTGAGGGCAAAGGAATGGATCTGAGTCGTCAAATAATCCGCCGGACATTGCAACGGTTTCACGATTATGGTATCCGCAATTATATTTATTATAACATTACCGAGGCCATTCACGGTTATGCTACCGATAAATTTCCGCATTCGATTGCCCGGGATGAAGATGGAAAGCCCATTCTCGCTTTTCGTGGTGCAAAATATCCGCAAGAGGTCAATAGTTGTTTTCTGATGAATGCCGATCCGGCAACGGCTTTTGGCAAGCACTGTGTGCAACAGCTAAAAAAAATGGTGCAAACCTATCCGCAAATGGACGGAATTTTTTATGATGTGTTTGGTCGCACCTATTGTTTCGATTTTGCTCACGATGACGGCATTACCATGGTGAATAATAAACCCGCCTATTTTCCGATTTTCATGTTTCAAAAAAATATGGAGATCATCAGTCCTTATTTGCATGCACAGGGCAAATGCATTACCTGCAATAAACCGACAATGATTCAGGTATGCAAAGGAGTGGATGGCATTATGATGCGCGAAAGTAATCCCAAAGATGCAGATCCACCCTGGCTCATCGCACAAAGCTATCTGGGACTCAATCGGCATATTCTGATTGCCACAAGTTCAATTGGCAAGGATCAGGAGTCATTGTACCAGAATTGTCTGCGTTTCGGAGCATTTTATACGGACATTTCCAAAAGGCGTCCGATACATGGTAAACCGCCTGATCCTGAGGGCATAAAAATCAGCGAAACGCTTCGTAGTGCTTACGGCCATTTTATCAAGGACTTTAAGGGCAAGAAATGGGTATTTTATCCTCGTGCCTTAGAATTACCCGTCTTTACGCGTGGAAATATTTTCAAACTTGCAGATGGCCGGGTTATGATTACCATGATTAGTCCGGGTCGTTCCATGTTCGAAGATGGAGGATTTAAAAAGAATCTGCAAATTAAAGTACACCTGCCAAATATGAGGCGTCTTAAAAAAGCTGTGCTGTCATCACCGGATTACGATAATGATTATAATCTCAAATTGAATTTTCAGGGAAAAGACGGCTTGATATTGGATATTCCCGAACACCGCACGGCATCTATAGTTTATTTAATATTTTGAAAAATAGAAATCGATAAGGGCCATTTATGAAAGAGATGATTTCCATCAAGCCGCACCACTTTGTCGATATTATCACTTTATTGGGTGCAGGTAAAATTTTTGCGCCTCATCCTTATAAACACGATCTTCATCGGGTGGCGTATGATATCTTTGTTAATCATGACATTTTAGTACGAATAGAATTGGGCGCTGACGATATTTGTCAGCCTTGTATCCATAATATCAACGGCCTTTGCGACGATACAATCGACACATCCTATCGGCCGGAGGCTCCATCGCTGAAAAGGGAATGGAACCTGTTAATTGACAATCGATGGTGTGAACGATTAAAACTCAAACAAAACGACATATTGTCTGCGCGGGATTTCTGCCAATGGCTGCAGAATTTAGCTGGTGATATTAGCTCCATTTATCAGGAAATTCCCGCAGATCGCACAAAAAAAAGAGAGTATCATCTGAAAGAAGGCATTAGAATGTTTCTTTCTTCTGAGGATTAATAAGGAACAAGACCATGCTGAAAAGTAAAAATGATTATGAACGATCTCCCTATACCGGTTGGAACCGTGCACACTGGGAGGAAATCTATAGAATATTGTTACAGGGAGTTCGTAAATTTGCTTCTCCCGGAAAAGCCTATATAAAATTCCCCGGCAAAACCAGCTACAACGGTGAACTTTCGGATTGGGTCGAAGGATTTGCACGCACGTCTTTTTTATCCGGTCCCTTTTTATATCAACGGGAAAATTCCATTATTGACCTGAATGGAGAAGCCTTCGATGTGGCAGATTTTTATAAACAGGGTTTGTTAAACGGTACCGACGGCAAAAGTGAAGAATTCTGGGGGGACATTGCAGATTACGATCAAAAGATTGTTGAAGCGGCCGCTATTGCTCTGTTTTTGTATTTCAGCAAAAATCATATCTGGGATAAATCGTCTCCTGTCGAAAAAAGTCAGATAGCCGCATGGTTGCAGCAGGCAATCGGTAAAAAGGTTTATCCGAATAATTGGATGCTTTTCAACGTCATCATTAATACCGTGCTGAAATATTTAGGAGAGGATTATTCTCAAAAAGAAATTGATTTTTATCTTTTCGAAATGGACAAATATTATGTAGGTGACGGCTGGTATCGGGATGGTGTCCACGACGTCTATGATTACTATGCCGCCTGGGCAATTTATTTTTACTATCTGCTCTGGATAAAAATCGACGGCGACAGTCATCCCGAATTAAGGGACAGCATTATTGGCCGGGTGACTCAATTTATCGAATCTTATCGCTATCTCTTTTCCGGCGATGGCGGGTATCCCTGCTACGGACGAAGTATGACCTATCGCTGTGCGGCGGTTTCGATTTTTCCCCTCATGGAATTCATGGAGATAAAAGCAATCCCACCGGGGCAGGCTCGGCGCATTTGCAGCGGCAACCTGAAATACTTTATCGAACGCGGCATGATCTCAGATGGGAAATATATGACCCTGGGTTTCCACAACGCCTGTCAACCGTTAATTGAGCCTTATTCCGGTCCCGGTTCTCCTTATTGGGCTGCAAAGGCATTTTCGGCATTTTTGCTCCCACAAGACCATCCTTTTTGGACCGACAGAGAGGAGGCAATGGAA
>JAADGR010000076.1 GCA_013152225.1 Calditrichota bacterium | reverse complement strand
ACTTCCTCATCACTCATAGGGTTTTCCGGGCTGCCTTTGGCATGGTCTACCTGTTCTGAGACTATTTGACCATCTTTAGTGGTGATCGAAACGATCGCCCGTTTTATTTTTGGGAACAATCTGTCAATCTCGGTGTCGGCGACAACCTCAATTTTTCCGAGCATGTCCCAAATTTGCGGGTCTGTGAGCTTGCTCGCACTAAAAGAAGAAGGAAGCACATTGCCGTCCACCATTGCCGCGGCAATGCAATAGGGCAGGCTGTGGTCTGCGGTTTCTTTTGTTGTCGGTTTGTATTTGCTCGGATCGGAAAGAATGTCCGCACCGCGCGTTGTCGTTTTGACAAGGATTTTTTTCACATTGTTCGGCGACAAGTTGTGTGCCTGGCGCAAATTCAAAACAGCGGTAATCGGCTGGTGCGTCAGGGCTTCTGTCGGAAAGGGTTTAAAACCGCATTGGGTAATGAGAAATTCTTTCCCCAAGCCATGCAAAAGTTTTTCCGTGTCCCATGCGACGTTGTGCAAAACTTCCACCAGTCCTTCTTTGCCCTCAACAACTTGCACAGGCCCGGAATAGTTTTCCGCTGCCAGCAGCGCTGCCCGCACACCTGCCTCTGTGGCCATCGGATCGGCAGTGTTTTTCATATTGGTGAGATGTCCGGCAACAACGCCGCCGAGAGTAAAATGGCTGCTGCCGCTGATTCCTGTAGCTGCTACGGTTTGTTGCTGATTCAGGCCCAGCATCCTTGCCGCAACAATGGGTGAAACAAATTGTGTGAGCGTAGCATGATGCCACCCGACTTCTCTGACACCCGGGTTGGCGGCGAGACACCAACGCAATTCCAACTCGTAGGCAATGACAATCCCGACCAATAAAGCTCGCGTATTCTTGTGCGCTTTTTCTCCTGCTGCCAGGGCAGCGGGAATAATATCGGACGGATGGCTGGGATCATTTTTCCAGAAAATATCATTATAATCCAGGGCGCGTATTAACAGTGCGTTCATCAGCGCAGCGTTCGGTGCATTTGTTTTCAGGCCGCTGCCAATGACCGTGGCATCGGGGGTCCCACCCAATTTTTGAACGTAGCGATGCGCTGCTTGCATATCTTCATTCCTGCTCGCTGCCAGGGCACAACCGATGCTGTCCAGCATGAATCGGCGTGCCTCCCGCAGGGCATTTGCCGGTATACTTTCGTAGTGAAGGGATAAAGCAAATTCGGCCATTTGCTCGGTAATGCTCATCGGGCATACTCCTTTGTTAAGACTGAAAGCGTATCGACACCCGGAGCTTTTATTGAAGCATCCGGGGGCGTAGTATACAGAAAAATAACCATAAAACTCTTTGAAAACAATTCTTTTTCGTTGCTTCTCAAACCTTTAATTCATATTTTAAGATAAAGGGGTCTTAAAAGAAAGGAAGAAATTTGCTTTCACAAAGCTGTAAATACGGGATAAGAGCGGTCATTTACCTGGCGCTGAAAGAAAAAGAAGGGTTTGTCTCTATTAATGAAATTTCTAAAAATCTGGATGTCCCTTTTCACTTTCTGACCAAAACGCTGCAAATGCTGACACAAAAAAAACTGTTACAATCAAATAAAGGACCAAAAGGAGGCGTACGCCTCTCCATCTCTGCAGAGAGGATCACGTTAATGGAGATTGTCCTCGCTATTGATGGAGCAAAACTTTTTGAACAATGTATTATTGGGTTGCCGGGGTGCGGAGTGCTCAAATCCTGCCCCTTGCACGAGGAATGGACGGCAGCGCTGGAAATTATAAAGAGAACTTTGAATGAAAAAACCCTCAGTCATCTGGCCCGACGGGTAAAAGATGAGAGCCTGAGAATTACAGATTTGAACAATGCTGATTTTTTAAGTGCTTTGGAATAGAGATTTAAAAGTGATCAGTACAAGAAGGGAACTGTGAATCCTGCCCGCTTATGCTTCTACAACCAGACATTCCTCTTTAATACAAACTTTTTCCATTATTCCCACAAGCCAGCTTTGATAATCATGGATTTCTTCCGGCCTGAATTTATTAAAAGCACGGGCGAGTGTTTCCTGAATGATGTGTTCGGTTTTTTCGATACTGGAAGTAACCTGAAGTGCATGACTGTAAAGAAAATCCATGTACTGAAAAGCGATATCTTCAAATTCCATGGTTTGATTTTTCGTCATTATTGTCCTCCCTCTCTTGAGTTAGTTCCTGTTGGAAAATTGAGATTTATAGTTTGCCAGTGACCACATTCAGGAACGGCGTCTAACCTCTCCAAAAATTTTTCCGAAACAGAAACGAGTTAGATATTTCCAATAACAACCAGATTGGCAGAAGTGTCTTCATTAAATGATTCAAAATTCATTCCCCCGTAAAATTCCGCCTTTTTAAATCCTTGCAGTAAAAGCGCATCTGATATTTCTTCTTTTGTATATGGAAAAAGAGGCGTGCTCTGCAGCTTATGCGAGACCTTTTCTCCCATCCATCGGAATGTAAGAATATTAAACTGTATCAAATGTTGATCAAAATCATAAAATCGAACAATATTCTGATCTTCATATCGTGCAATATTTATGATCCTTTCACGATTTTTTAGTAAACGCTCATAATTGAGTAATTGTGCCACGAAAATTCCGTTATTGTTCAACAGTGCTGCAAAATTCGTCAGAGTATTTTCCAGGTCGGATTTTGTTAAAAGATGCGGCAAAGAATTCCCCAAACAAAAAACGACATCAAAAGTTTCAGAACAATGCTTTTGCAAATCCTGCATTGAGGAATGAATCCATTCGACTTTGACGCCCAATTGTGTTGCGTTGCGTTTGGCTTTTTCCAACATCTGTAAGGAGATATCCGCCCCGGTGGTGTTGATGCCCATTTGTGCCAGCACGCACGAATGGAGACCTGTGCCACAAGCCGCATCGAGAACGGAAGAAAATTTAAAACGCGAATGCCATTTTTCCATCAGCGGCTTTGTTTTCTCCAGCCGCTGTGCAAATTTTGTCATGTTATCGTAATCAGCTGCCAGATCATCATAAAAATCAATGGCTGATTTAGTTCGATTATATTTATCCACTTTATCATTCTCATATTTTGCAAAAATAAGATTTCACTACCGGCGAATTTTCATCTTTTGTCCATGTTGCAAAACCGAGTTCCCGGACTTTATCTATCATGGGCGCAGGTAAAAAGGGGGCGATTAATTCATAGATTTGTCCCTGGCCAAGTGTGTTTAGTTCTGTCAGAACGCGTCCCAGTGGATGTTCACCAGCTTGCAGGATCGGTCTGGCGTCCAGAGATTTTACGATTTTTGCTTCATCGAACCAGGCCGGGGCTAAACTGTCTTTTCCTGTTTCTCCTCCGCTCATTTCTTCAGCGGCTTTCTCATCAGAACTTTGAATTCTTTGTTCTCCTTCCAACTTTCTTTTCTCAGTCAAATCCTGGGAAACTTCCAGCGTGCCGAGGTATTCGCCGTTCTGTCCGCGCAAAGCAAAGTATTCGATATGAATGAACTTTCCTCTTGAATCGATCCAAAAAGCGGCTCGCTCCTCTCTGCCCGAACGAAAATCATCAATAATTTTTTCGACAATGTGTACGCTGGACGGCGGGTGGCAAAACTGCACTTTCCGCCCAATAATAGCACGTGTACGATCAAAAATCCTTTCGGAACTCTGGTTAAAATAACGGACATTATCGTCCGCATCTACAAAAGTTATATCGACAGGTAATGTATTCAAAATGGCAAGCAGTTCCTGAATATTAAAGCTGCCGCTGGGAAGTTGGATTTTTCCGGCTTCTGCGCTCTCTTCTTTTTTGAGATCGATGCCTGCCGGCTCCCAAACATCCTTGGGATCATAGAGACAATAGCCGATTTCCGTCGTTTGATTGTAAATCTCATACCATTCGACGTCGGATAGTTTATCCATGCACATGGGAAAGAGGATATGTTCTTCCTTGTAAATCATTTCCTCAATGACTTCGACGGTTGGCTTGATCACGAGACCAATGATTGTTCTCGCCTCAGCGGGGCTCATTTCTTCGTTGACGCTCAAAGCGGAGTGGGCGGCTTTTAATTGTTCCCGGATTTCATCATCCTTTCCCCACATAACCGTTGGTGGGCCGGTTATGCCATGTTTTTCCAGGTAAGGGAAAAGCAAGTTTTCTTTTCGCCGGTAATGTTTATCAATGTCCGATAAATTATTGAAATGAGATTTTAACGATTGCCAGAGCTTTCGTGTATCCGATTTTTCATCAACCCGGGCGATGAGTTTTTCAATCTCGGCAATCTCAAACTGGACCGCCCTGTTTTCCTGAACAAAAGTATGAACCGGATGACCGGGAGGGGATACCTTTGCGCCTGTCTCGTCAATGACACCCTTTAGCGCCTGTGAATGAACATCACATAATTTAAGAATCTCTTCCTGGGGCAATCCTTCTGAAATTAATTCCTGTTCAACCTCAACGACCTCGCCATAAGGGACTTCACCCATTAATTGGACAAGCTGTGTCCTCACTGCATCGGGGGCGATCCCTTTGTGCAACTGTAAAATCATATGTTTTAACAAATCTTTCCGTTTTTCGGAATTATTGATCAATTCACTCATGAATTACTCCTGTGTGATTTATAATGAACGCCCATTCCGGGCTGATTGAAATAGAAAAAAATTCCCGCAGAAGAACCGGCTCTGCGGGAAAATTTTGTTTTTATTTATCCTTTCTCAATTCTTTGGCGCTTTGTTTAATTTCAGTCAAATCCCGCCGCATCTCACTCCAGCCGTACCAGCCGTACCAGAGCGCATAGTCAGGATTTGCGTGAAAAGTGCCCTGGAAGGTACGCATTCGGTGCTCCAGGAACATGACAAACAGTTTGTTCTCAATTGGAGTCGGTGAATCATGAAACGTCAACAAATCAGGAAAAGGATAGGCATAGTTTTCGGGCTTTTGCAAAATACCATCTTTGTAAAGGCCGGCAACGATACGTATCGCCTCTGCCATCAAACGGTCGGCATTCTTGATCATGTCGTCACCCTTTTGTAATTCTCCTTTTGCAAAATTAATCGAGTGACACTGATTGCACGTCTTGATCATTTTGTCCCGTTCTTTTTGCCAGGATTCCTGCGTCAGGCGAACAACATCCGCAGCTTTAACGACATCCAGCCTCGCGGTAGGTTTACCCTGCGGATCCAAAACACCCAGACCTTGCAAGATCGTTGCTCTATCAGCCGCCCATTGCTTGTCTTCCGGCATGGGTAGACGAACAGCCAGAAAACCCCATGCGGTGCGCACTTCATGGTTGCCATCCTGCATGTGGCAGGTCTGGCATGTTGGTGCCGCGGCTTCTTTGTCAAGTATTCCCGTTTGTTTCAGCAACGCTCTCACGCCATGCTTTGAAGCAGAATACATTTCCCACTGCGGGTGATCGAAGCCCATGTGACAGGTCTGGCAGGCTTGCGGCTGCTGCGCTTCTTTTTTGGAAAACGTATGTCTCGTGTGGCAGGCATCGCAAGAGGCAACGCCAAAGCCAGAGCCTTCCTTCTTGAGTGTCTTAATTTCTTCTTCACTCTTGAGGCCGATTTTATGGCAGGCCCCACAGCCTTTCATGCCTTCTGTCATCGCCATGGGCTGCCAATGGATTGTCGGCATGGCGTTCATTGCTGCCCAGGCTGCCGCATGTTTTCCTTTCTTGAACTGCTCGACCTTTTCTTCATGGCAGTTGGCACATGTTTCCGGAGTTGGAATTAGAGTATTCTTTACATCTTGAGCCGTTTTGTGCTGATCGCCGTGGCACACCGAGCAGCCAATATCATTGCGACTGTGTTCACTCAATTGCCAATCCGAAACAATGTTTGGAGTAATTTTCTTATGACACTCGATACATGTTTCCGCGAAACTCGTGCCCACGAAAAACAATCCGAGCGCCAATGCAACGAACCACTTTTGTTTGATCATACAACCTCCTCCTGTCATTTGATGAATCCCTTAATTAATTAAAAGAACGCCTGTTTTTTAAATGGGCAGCAAGTGAATCCGAAGACACTTTTTTCTCCCCAAGTGATTGACTTTGATAATCCGGCACCTGGCCGCGGTTATGAAAATACGACGGATCGTTGAGGTGTTTAATATGATACCTATATTCCTGCGTTGGAATATTATTCTGCCAGACTCCGGTCAATCTTGCAATCACCGATCCGCCAAGAAACAGCAAAACAATAACAAGTGCATAGACCACAGGCTGCAAACGCGCTTTTGTTCTCGTCACCGAAAAGATGAGTGTATTTTCTACAGGACAAGCACCGACACAACGCAAACAGGCATTACATTCATCGGATATGACGATCTTCTCTTTGTGCACTTTAATATTCATGGGACAGGCTTGTGTACATTCCTCGCAATCAATACAGGTGTCGGGATTCCTGTGAATTTTAAAGAGACTTGTCCAGCTTGTCAGGCCCAAAAGCGCTCCATAAGGGCAAAGGTACCGACACCAAAAGAATCTTATTAAAATGGAAAACAAAGCCAGGCCGATTAAAACACGCACTGTAAAGGAAGACATATTGACAAAGAACAAGAGCATTTTTATGTCTGCTACTTTATTGTAGGGGCTATAAATAAATTTTTGCAAGTCGATAACATTCATCTGCACCAATACGGCCCAGAGGAAGAAAAACAAAATAAGATATTTCAAACTTCGTAGCGGATAATCCAGCCACCTCGGAAGATTCCGTGGCCTGCTAAAAATTAAAACATGAATTTTTGCCAGGTATTCCGAAAACAAACCGACAGGACAGACCCAACTGCAAAATCCCCTTTTCAACAGAAATGCTGTTGCCAGGATGATGATGAAAAGTAACGTTCCAAAGGGGTGAACGTGATTAAATTTCCCCGTTAAAATCCAATACTTGAGGCTCATCAATGAGCTTATGGGAAGAAAAGACTCGACCCCGGGCGGTCTTGAAACAACATGATCGGCGCCGCGTTCTAGC
>JAADGR010000087.1 GCA_013152225.1 Calditrichota bacterium | reverse complement strand
TCGACATGTTCGCGCGAGGGGCGTTTAAATGCAGATACCGTCGGATTGTACGGGATAAGGTTCACTTTGCACGGAATGCCCTGCAATAATTTTCGCACGCCCTGTGCATCTTTCATGCGATCGTTAATCCCGTCAATAAGCACATATTGAAAAGTAGGCCGATGTCGGGATTTTTTCATATAATATTTGACCGCATCGATAAGCTTGTCAACATCATATTTTGCGCTGACCGGTATCAGCTTTTGACGATCTTCGTTGAATGGCGAATGTAAAGAAATCGCCAGCTTAAAGCGATGCCCTTCATCCGCATAGCGATAGAGTGCCGGGATAATTCCCACCGTGGAAATGACAATGTGCCGCGTACCGATAGCGATGCCGTTCTCGTGATTCATCAGATAAGCAGATTGAATAACATTCTCATAATTCTTAAAAGGTTCGCCCATTCCCATAAAAACAATATTGGTTAATTCGAGGCCCGTGTCTCGTTCCACGCAAATCACCTGGTCGACGATTTCGCCTGCGGTTAAATTTCTTTTAAAGCCCAATTTACCGGTAGCGCAAAAAGTACATTTGAGAGCACAGCCAACCTGGGAGGAAACGCAGAGCGTGCGGCGGTTACTTTCTGAAATGAAAACAGATTCGATCAGGTTTCCGTCATGCAGCCGGAAAAGGTACTTTATCGAATCCGAAGCAGGGGACTGGGACTTTTCGGCAATTTGCAATTGCCCGATTGTTGCCAGATCCTGAAATTTATTTCTCAGGGCTTTGGCTAAATTTGTCATTTCCGCAAAATCGGTCGCTTTTCTCTGATAAATCCAGCCAAACAGTTGGCGGCCGCGAAAGGATTTTTCTCCGTGATCGACGGCAAATTGTTCCAGTTCTTCCTGGGTAAAACCTGTTAAATTTACTTTTTCCATAATGCAACTTAGGAATTTTGTAATTAAACTTCAAGTCCTGAAAAAAGAAAAGTAACCGTATAGCCCTCCAGTGTCATTCCGGTTGTGACGGAGCGGAATGACATCTTACCGAATCCAGGATAACCGGGTTGACTTTGACTGCAAAAATTCCTAAGTTTAAAACCATATAACAAAAAAAGAGTAGAGGTAAATCATGACACAATTATTGAAGAAAGCATTTGAGGATGCTTCAAAGCTTCCAGACATTGAGCAAAACAAGTTGGCAAAATGGCTGTTGGAAGAACTTGAGGCCGAAAGGAAATGGGATCGAACGTTTGCTGGCTCGGAAGACATACTTGGTCGACTTGCTGACGAAGCGATTGATGCTCATAGGCAAAGGAAAACGACGCCATTGGATATTGATAAACTATGAAATCAACGGCGACAGATCGCTTTTGGAAGTGCTATGCTGAATTACCTGCAGCGATCAAGAATCAGGCAAAAGAGGCATATAGGCTGTTTCTTTGTGACCCATACTATCCGAGTTTGCATTTTAAGCGGGTACATTCGACTCGTCCAATATTCTCGGTTCGGATCACAAGAGATTATCGTGCAGTTGGAATTCTGCAAGACAACGAAATAATTTGGTTCTGGATTGGTTCGCATTCAGAGTACAATAAATTATTGAAGAAATTAAGAAAAGATTTTTATAAAAATAGAGACAAAGAACACAATATATAGTAGGCACTTGAGTGACTCAGTCAGCCTAATTTTTGTTTATTACAATAAAAGTTACATTACAATCAGTTTTATGGAGGAAACAAAACAGTGGTGGTGAAACAGGATGCAAGCGATATGGAGATCGTACAGGAACTGAAAAAATCGCACGCGGAAATAATTAATGAAATAGGTAAAGTCATAATTGGTCAGCAAAAGATTATAGATGAATTGTTGATTTCTTTGTTTTCCAGAGGACATTGTCTTTTGGTTGGTGTGCCGGGACTCGCAAAAACATTACTCATCAGCACTGTAGCGCGCGTGCTGGATTTGAAATTCAGCCGTATACAGTTTACGCCGGATCTGATGCCCTCGGACATTACCGGAACAGAGGTGATTGAGGAAGATCAGACGACCGGACGAAAAGCATTTAAATTTGTCAGAGGACCTGTTTTTGCCAATATTGTTCTGGCAGATGAAATAAACAGAACTCCGCCAAAAACTCAGTCGGCTTTGCTGCAGGCCATGCAGGAACATGAAGTGAGTGCATCCGGTGAAACGCACAAGCTGGATGAGCCGTTTTTTGTTCTGGCAACGCAAAACCCGATTGAACAGGAAGGGACATATCCTCTGCCCGAAGCGCAGCTCGATCGTTTCATGTTTAATCTCTGGGTCGATTATCCCAATGAAAGCGAGGAAGAAGAGATTGTCCGTTCAACAACGTCTTCGTATCAAGCGGATTTAAAAAAAGTGCTGGATAGCAAGCGAATCATGGAACTGCAGGATCTGGTTCGCCGGGTGCCTGTGGCAGATAATGTCATTCGGTATGCAGTATCATTGGCTCGCAAAACGAGACCGGACAGTAACGGCGCTGAAAAGTTTATTAAAGACTGGATAAACTGGGGCGCCGGGCCGCGGGCTTCACAATACCTGGTACTCGGCGCAAAAACGCGCGCTATTCTGGAAGGCCGTCCCACACCGGATATTGAAGATATTCGCGCAGTGGCGAAACCAGTTTTGCGTCACAGACTGGTGACCAACTTTAATGCCGAAGCCGAAGGGATCACCGCGACACACATCATTGACAAGTTAATCGGCGACGGCGAGGCCTGATCACATGGCGAAAGAAGTACAGGATTATCGTCGTTTTTTGCAGCCGGAAACTGTTTCCAAACTGGCGAATATGAATCTGGTGGCGCGGTTGGTTGTTGAAGGATTTATTACCGGTTTGCACAAAAGTCCCTACCACGGATTCAGCGTCGAATTTGCCGAGCACCGACAATACATGCCGGGAGATGACACGCGTCATATCGACTGGAAAGTGTACGCTAAAACCGACCGTTATTACGTGAAGCAGTTTGAAGAGGAAACCAATTTAAAATCATATTTGCTTGTCGATGCTTCTGCTTCCATGGGTTTTACATCACACACTTTAAGCAAACTGCAATACGCTACGTATCTGGCGGCCGGTCTTTCCTACCTTATGTTAAAACAACGCGATTCGGTCGGCCTCATTACTTTTGATCAAAAGATAAGAAAATTTCTCCCCCCCCGTTCGGTGAAAACGTATCTTTCGCTGATTCTGCAGGAATTGCAACGAACGAAAAGTCGTTCCAAAACAAATATTTCAAAGACTTTTCACCAATTGGCGGAAAGTATGCACCGTCGCGGGCTGGTTATTATCTTTTCGGATTTATTGGACGATCCCCACAAGGTAATGGCCGGATTAAAGCATTTTCGGCACAAAAAGCATGAGGTCATTGTCTTTCATATCCTGGATCCCTTTGAGCGCAATTTTGATTTCACCCGGGATGCTGTTTTTCAGGATATGGAAACCGGTGAAAAACTGGCCACACAGCCGTGGCATATCCGCGGAGAATACCGGAAATTGATGTCGGAGTTTATCGATACCTATAAAAAGCAGTGCCGTGAAAACCGAATCGATTATGTTTTGATGGATACGAGTGAGGATTTTGACCGCGCTTTGTTGCAATATTTGCTCAAGAGGAAAAGGATTAATGGGTGATTGATGGTTGGTGGTTGTAAAATTGTAATTTGAGGGAAAAATGACTGCCTTTTTAATCTGGATTGGCCTCATTTTTATCGGGCTTGCCGGGTATAGTATTCTCCTGTGGCGGCGAGCGCAAGGCCGGTTTCGATTCCAGGCTCGCCTCACGATCCTCTTTTTTCTTTTTGTATTGATTCCTGCTGTACCCCTTACTCTGTCCCTGAGCCT
Organism: Calditrichota bacterium; assembly: GCA_013152225.1. Taxonomy (GTDB): domain Bacteria; phylum Zhuqueibacterota; class Zhuqueibacteria; order Residuimicrobiales; family Krinioviventaceae; genus Hydrothermomicrobium. The sequence continues at coordinate 707 of JAADGR010000087.1, read as the reverse complement.
CCTCATCACAAAGAGTACGGAAATGTTTATGCTGCCGGATGTCGAACGCGCGCTTTCTCAATCTCTGGAAATGATGCGCTCGCAATTGGCTCAGCAGGGTGAGCAGTTTCACCAAAACCATCCTGATATTCGTACTGTGCATGTTGCGGAATTACAAAAGGAAGGGATGAGCTACGCCGGGCAAATTTTATGGGTTAAGGGTAAACCTGTTATTCAACACTTTGCATCCGCAGATCAAAACCTGAACAGGACAATCGACGATTTCACGATAGAAGATTTTCAGTCGATTCGATCCGGAGAGAGGAAAAATGCGCTCATCACCTGGAATGCCGTCAATCTGTTTGAATCTTACAAATCTGTTAATGATTCCACATGCAACTTTGTGGGATTCCGCTTGCCGGATTCTGTTGTCAAATCCAAAGAATATATCGCCTGGGCTCTGAGAAATTATGCATCGTTAAGCTTATTGCGGGAAACGTTCATTTCCCAGGGATTGATCTGGGCCATTGCTGTCCTTTTTATCATCGTGCTGGTCATCATAACGGTTTATTCTGCAAAAACGATTTCCAAAGGTATTAGCGAACCCATCCGCCAGCTAGCAGATGGGATGAAGCGCATTGGCTCCGGTGATCTCTCACACCACGTTGATGTAAAAGCCAAAGATGAAATCGCATTCCTTGTCGATTCATTTAACAATATGGCAAGCC
>JAADGR010000529.1:3823-6527 GCA_013152225.1 Calditrichota bacterium | reverse complement strand
TTTTACACGCCATTGGCGGCAGCAAAGAAAAGGACGGAAAAACGACGTCTTTGGATTGGCGGGGATAGTTTTGCTTTTCTGACGATTTATATTAGTTCATGCCTGACCTGGAACCAACAAGTTGGATTTAGAGACAGCCACTTTAACTACATTCCCGGACACAGATTTTCGCGGATATGCGCTGATTTTAAAAAACGATAAAAAATTATTATTAGAATGAACTCTATCAGGGGGTATCGCGCTAATCTGCGTCCGATTGGAAAAATCTTTTATCTTTTAGGGAAATGCTATAATTGGAATTTTTATAAAACAACCAATAAGACCCTGTGGTCGGTTTCCATGGTGCTGTGAAGAATTGAACCGGCACCACAATTTATTGTGGTGTACAAAAAGCTCTTGAAATTTTCATAACATTTTCGTATAATTCGTTCCCGCAAACAAGCGCCCATAGCTCAGCTGGATAGAGCAACGGACTTCTAATCCGTAGGTCGCAGGTTCGAATCCTGCTGGGCGTGCTTTTTCAAATTTTTAGTCATGTCATTGCGAGCGAAACGGAGTGAAGCGAAGCAATCTCATGCTTAACAGGTAGTTATGAGATCACTTCGTCGTTCGTTCCACACTCCTCGCAATAACAAACATTTGTTACATTTCAACCTTTAACAAGTATAGAATTTGAAATCGCCTTATCCTCAGATACCTGCTGATCTTTTTTCTTCACCAAAATATTTTTTTCGAATCCATTCCGGCTGATGTCTGTCCGGTTTGCGTTCACGTCCGCTCAAATCAATTTTCATTGGTCTGGGATTTGCACTGCTCAGCGCCTGGGTGTCGCCGAATTTTTGTTGCCGGGTTTTCAGCAAGTTCATCAATTCCTTCACCCGGGATGCCTGCTCCGGTTCTTCCGCCAGGTTGTGCAATTCATCCGGATCGTCCTGCAAATTAAACAACTGGGTATAGTTGATCTGCGGGTAGCGGATCAGCTTCCAGGGGCCTTTATGAATGGCGCGCTGTCCTTTGCCAAAAGCAAGAAAAACGGCGTCACGAACGCCTGACTTTTTGCCTTCCCAAACCGGCTGCAGGTTTTGGCCGTCGATATCGGCCGCGGGTTGAATACCGGCAAAATTTAAAACCGTTGGAAAAACGTCCAGCAAATAGGTGAAAGCATGACTCGACTTGTTTTTGGGAATGTTTGATCCGGAAAAAATGAGCGGACATCCCATGCTGTGTTCGTAAATACTCTGTTTTCCCAGCAGACCGTGACTGCCCAACGCCAGGCCGTGATCCGCAGTGTAAATGATGATGGTGTTATCGGCGAACCGGGATTCTTTCAGCGTTTTTAACAGACGCCCGATGTGCTCGTCCAGATGGGTGATCAGTCCGTAATATTCCGCCAGTTGGTCACGGATCACATTTTCGCTTCGCGGCCACGGTGCCAGCTTTTCGTCCCGGGTTTGCAATTGGCCGTTATCGAAAGGATGCTGCGGCATAAAGTTTTTCGGCAGCGGTGGACGGTTTTTGTAATACATCTGTCGATATTTCATCGGCGGGTTGCGCGGATCGTGAGGTGCTGTAAAGGCCACATAGGCAAAAAATGGTTTATCCTCCCGGTAATTTTTGAGGAAATTTTCGGCGGCATTTGCAAAACATTCGCTGGAAAACTTTTCAGCGGTTCGCTTATTGACAACCTTTCCGTCCGACGTAGTATCCGCTACCGGCACCCGGGTGTGATCGGCCATGCCGCCAAAGAAAACGGCCTTTCCCTCTTCAAAACTTCGCAGGAATGATTCCTGGCCATTGTGCCATTTGCCGGTGGCAAAAGTTTTATAACCATTCCGACGCAAAATTTCCCCAAGCGTTTCCACGCCTTTCAGTCCCAGGTCGATCCTGAAATACGCGCGTCCGCTGTTGATCATCGCCCGGCTGGGAATGCAGACCGCCCCGTGCGGCGATCCCATACAATAATTTTGGCGAAAACTGAAACCGTTTTCTACCAGCGAATCGATGTTTGGCGTCTGAATGTGCGAATTGCCCCAGGCGGCAATCGTGTCTGCCCGTTGGTCATCCGCCAGGAGGAACAAAATGTTGGGCTTTTTTGATGTGGCGTGTGTGCAGGACGAAAGCAGCAGAGCGCCGGATGCCGCTGCCATGCTCTTTAAAAATGCACGCCTGGAATGTTTTGGTTGTTCATTCATACAAGCCTCCGATGGAATAATTTCGAGGTTTACTAAACCAGCTCATTTCTTTTTAAAAGACAGATCACTTTTAAATACGGTCATTCGGAAAATCTCTTCGTTGTCGATGCTGAAAATGCGATAAATGACCTGCGGGTTCTTTTTCGCCGCATACACCAGGCTGTAGCCGTAAAACCCCTCCGGGTCGTTGGGATAGTGTTTTGAAAAATCATCCAGAAATTGCAGGGCATGATCATAATAACCGATCTCCGTCCAGAAAACGACCTCCCGGATGTAACGTTTGTATTGATGGTTGGGGCCGAATTTTTCCGGCTTGAGCGTCTCTTTTCCCTTGAGGATATCTGAGCCTCTATCCGCCTGCAACAGGTTGGCCGCCGTCGAATTGCCGCCGATCAGGCGGTAGCCGTCATCGACCCCGGCGGTGTTGCGCACGACGACGCCTTGTCCGGCCCTCGAAAAAAGCAGCATCGGACAGGCCAGCAGGAAAAATATGAAAAGGCGTTTTAACAAGG
>JAADGR010000529.1:0-3734 GCA_013152225.1 Calditrichota bacterium | reverse complement strand
TTTTTTGTTTTGCCAAAGCGGACACATGATTCCGGATTTGACGGGGTGCTGCCTCAAACCTTTTCCGGCACCTCAAACGGCTTGCGATAGTTTCGCTTGAGCATTTTGTTCGCCTGTTTGTCATGCTTGACCCGCTCCTTCTCAGTGTCCCACTCCAGCGAACGACCGAGCCGGTAGGAAATATTTGCCAGATGTACAAGTGAGCAGCTCAGATGGCCGTCCAATACACTGCCTTTGCCTTCCAGCATTTTCGGGTCGTTGGCGCGCACAGCGTCGACAAAAAGTTGATAATGATCCCGATCTGCATTATTGGTCTCTTGCATGGTCGGCCCCGGCTCGCGTTTTTTACCGAGGTAGATTTTGAAATAATTGCTTTTCATCACCATAAAGCCTTCCGTGCCGTAAAAAATGTCGCCGATAACATTGGCGCCGCTGGTCATATAGCCGGTGGCACTGTCGTTTTGAAAGCTGTCCGCCAGTCCGCCTTCGTTATTGGTGATCCAGGGCCGTACTTCGAATTGGAGAATTTTCTTCTTGTCGCCATGCTGCATATCAGCCGGAAATTCAAAGACAGCGATTTGCGTGTTGGCCGTGTTCTGTGCATCGTCAAACATGAAATGGCCGCCGATAGACATCACCTTTGTCGGCTTGTCCACGCCCAGGCCCCAGCGGGCGATGTCCATTTCGTGAACGCCCTGGTTGCCGATGTCGCCATTGCCATAGTCGTAATTCCAGTGCCAGTTGTAATGAAAGCGGTTAGGGTTGAAAGGCCGTTTGGGCGCCGGGCCGAGCCAGATGTCGTAATCCACGTTTTTCAGGTACTCTTCCGTATAAGCCGTACCCGGCGAGCCGGCAACGTTTTGCTTCCAGCCATCGCCCGGCGCCATAGGACCATCCGGGTAAACGCCGATGTTGTTTCGCCATTTATAGCAGAGGCCTTTGGCCAGGTATACGTCACCGATAACGCCCTGGTGCAGCAATTCGATGCCGCGACGGCAACTATCCGAGCTTCGGCTTTCGGTGCCGTGGTGCACAATGCGGTTGTATTTTTTCGCCGCTTCGATCAGCTTTTGTCCCTCGAAAATGTTATGCGTGAAAGGCTTTTCCAGGTGCGCATGTTTGCCAGCCTGCAGCGCCCAGATACCGGCCAGCGCGTGCCAGTGGTTCGGCGTGGCTACGCTGATGGCGTCGATCTCTTTGTTCTCCAAAAGCTTGCGAATATCCTGGTAGAGCTTTGGCTTTGGATAGCCGTTGTCCACGAGCCATTTCACCCGCGTCGGGAACAGGTTGGTGTCGATGTCGCACAAGGCCGTCACGTGAACGTTCTCAAGCGTGGAATACTTTTTGATGTGGCTGGCAAAGCCCTGGCCGCGAATGCCGACCACAGCAATGTTGACGCGGTCGTTCGCGCCTGCCCAGGACTGCTTTGTCCCCCACAAGCTCAATCCTGAAATCGTCGCCGCTGCCCCGGCTGTTTTGATAAATTGTCGTCGTGTTTGTTTTGGCATGATGCGTCCTCCGTTTTTCCGAAATTGTTCTGCCTGGTCATTCGATGGCCGATGTTTACTGTCAAACAAGCGATGTTTTTAAAATAGTTTTGCCTGTCATTGCCGCAAGACCTGAATAGCGGCGTCGAATATCTTGATTTTTATATATCCCCCAGCGCTTTCATTTTAAAGCGATCCAGTTGCGGCGGAACATGCTCGCGCTGCATGATCTGTTCGATTCTTTTTACAATGTCGGGATGTTCGGCCGCGACGTCGTGCTCCTCAGAGATGTCATTATTCAAATCGTACAATTCGATTTTTAGATTGCCTTTCAAGATGTTGCGCCGAATGCCTTTCCAGTTGCCCATGCGCACCGCCTGTTGTCCGCCGTAGGACGGAAACTCCCAGTAAAGAAAGTCATGGTGCTTTTTCTGCTTTTTCCCCAGCAGGGTCGGCAAAAAGCTGATGCCGTCCGTGTCTTTGGGAATGGGTGCATTGCTCACATCGCACAGGGTTGGCAGGACGTCGTAAAAGGCGCCGATGAAATCGCTCGTGCTGCCAGGCTGAATTTTTCCCGGCCAGACAGCGATCATCGGCTCGCGGATGCCGCCTTCGTACACATATCCTTTACAACGATCTGCGCTGCTCCTGAACGGCGCGGCGCTGCGGAACCATTCCGAATCGGCGCCGCCGGTGTAGGAGGGACCGTTATCCGAGGTGAAAAAGATGAGGGTGTTTTCATAAATCCCCAACTCTTTCAACTGTTTTACCAGCAAGCCGATATGCTCGTCCAGGTAAGAGACCATGGCCGCATAAGTCGCATGCGGATAGCGGCAGGGGAAATAGCCTTTATTTCCCAGGTAGGGCTTTTCGTCGCCGAATTTTTTCACATAATAGTCCACCCAACGCTTCGGCGCCTGCAGGGCAACGTGAGGAATGGTTGTCGCCCAATACATGAAAAAGGGCTTTTTTTGATTTTCATCGACGAAATTGACAATTTCTTTGAACATCAAATCCGGCGAATACTCTTTTAAATTGAATTTGGCATAGCTGGCCGGATCGAGCGGATCGGCGCCTTTGTCCAGCTTGGTTCCCGGAACCACCAGCGGATTGTCCAGCCACACCTTTTCGCTGTTCTTCCACAGGTATTTGGGATAGTAGGTGTGCGCCTGTCGCTGGCAATTGTAGCCATAGAAAAAGTCGAATCCCTGTTTGTTGGGGATGCCGTCCGACAGCGGCGCGCCCAGCCCCCACTTGCCGACGATGCCGGTCGTATAGCCGACGCCCTGCAGCAGCTTGCCGACGGTTTGCGTATTTGCCGGAAGGGGGCGCTGGCCTTCCAGATGCGGATCATCAACGGCCTTGGCGAAATCCCACACGTCGCCGCGTGCCCGCCACTCGTCGTTGCCGCGGATGTAAGCGTGCCCCGTGTGCTTGCCGGTCATCAGCACGCAGCGCGCCGGGGCGCACACCGGAGCGCCGGAATAAAACTGCGTGAATTTCATGCCTTTTTTTGCCAGTGCGTCGATGTTCGGCGTTTCAATTTTATCCTGCCCGTAGCAGCCGACTTCATTGTAACCCAAATCATCGGCCATGATGAAAATGATGTTTGGTTTGGAAGGTGCCTTCCGGCTGCAACGCAGTGTCGGTATCAAGGCAGTGGCCGTCCCCGCAGCCGCGATTCTTTTCAGGAAATCTCTACGTTTCATTGCTCTCCTCATTTTAAAATCGTCTTGCCCAAAATAGTTTTGCCTTAATTGAATTATGGTCGGGGCGCGTTCTGGAACCTGAATGTTTTGAAAATATGAAAGCATGACGAAATTTCCAAGGAAAAAACAAGGTTCCGTGCAAAACCATTTCCACATGTTTTGCGCGGGAATCTATTCACATGATTTTATCTGATGATGGCTCACTTGGCAGGATGGTTACAGACTTGGCAACGGAGGAAGGAATTTTTTAATGATGATTATAAATGCAATCTGATTTTTAGCCAAAGAACAGGAAAAATATAAAAACTATTTTGAAAACATTTCCTGTGCATATTCCGTTGAAACTTGCCACCGATTCCGGATAATAGTTTACCACTTCATTTTCTCAAACATTTTTCATATTTTTATTATCACGGTGGCAGTTTTCAACCGGAATTATGGTAGTGCCAAATATTTTCAATTTTGATTAATTTTAGTTCTTTATTTTCATTGAATTGTATTATATTTGGCTTGTCTCCCCCTTTTCAAAAATAATTTC
>JAADGR010000382.1 GCA_013152225.1 Calditrichota bacterium | reverse complement strand
AAGCTGCACCGCGGGCATCTTTTGCCGGAACTTCAAAACCCGTACCCCAGACTTCGGAAAAATGCCCGGTACCATCGTTGAGAAGAATTTGTGGCAACGCGCCGGTTTCTTTTTCATCATTGCGAATTAATTCCATGTCCAGATCAGCATCGTTATCAATATCTCCAAAAGAAAGCGTGTAACCACTGACGCGAATATTGTAGGCATCGCTACGATCTTCAAAAGTTCCATCGCCGTTATTGAAAAAGACGCCGAGCTTTGGCAGGTCTGTTGTTCCGGACAAGGTGAAATTCATGACAAACAAATCGAGGTCGCCGTCATTATCAACATCGGCAAAAACAGCGCCGTGGGAGCGGCCACCATAATCCACGCCTCGCGCAGCAGCTTCTTCGTTAAAATTTCCGCTGCCGTCGTTAACAAAAAGCCAGTTCGGCGCAGGCTGAGAGCTATCCTGCCGCCGGCAGACGTAAATGTCCACATCGCCGTCATTGTCAAAATCCGCGGCTGCAACGCCCTGTTGGCCAAAATCATCGGAGTTTTCAGCCGGGCCGTTGGCGCCACGATCCACACGCGTAAATGTGCCGTTTCCATTATTGAGATACATCTCGTTAGGCTGTCCCCAATTGGCCGCGTATAGATCAATATCGCCGTCGTTATCAATGTCCAGCGCGACTGCTCCACGAGTGCCGTTTTCTTCACTGCTGATTCCTGCTGAATCGGTAATGTTGGTAAAATATCCGCCGCCGTTATTTCGATACAAATTATTCTTGCCTGCAGAACCACTGCCGTCATCTTGGATATTTGTATAAAACAAATCCAGATCGCCGTCATTATCGATATCCGCGCTGACAATGGCATCGGTAAGCCCGGGATCGCTTACACCGCGAGCCTCCGCCTCTTCGCTAAATTGATCGTCGCTCAGATTTCTATACAGTAAATCCGGAAGCTTTTGGTTTCGCGTGGCATTGCTCACCAGCAGGTCCACACGACCGTCATTGGTGACGTCGGCAAAAGTGACGCCCTGGGCATAGCCGTTATCGGAATATCCTTTGGTATTGGAACTGGTGGTGATGTTGGAGAATTTGATCGGTGTTGTCGGCCCTCCTCCGCCGCCGGGACTGAACAACTGATCCGCACTGATTTCCGTGTAATCCGTTACCGAACCGTCTGTTTTCACAATGCGAATATCGCAGGACGTATTGCCTGCAAGTCCAAAATGCAGAGCCGTCATGTTTTGGCAGAGATAACCGTAATTTGGGATCACCTCCTGGTAGCCGAGCAAATAATTTTGATCGCCGATATGTCCTGCTTCATACACGCTCACTCTGGAACCAAAGCCGCCGTAATCGCCCTTTGGCCCTATACACAAAACCTGAATATAGTGATTGCTGTTTTGGCTGTCGTTTCTCAGCATGAAATTGTGGCCGTACTTGCAAGCGAGATATAAATCAATATCTCCATCATTATCAATATCCGCCAAGCCCGCACCGCGCGAATCTTCAGCCGTAACTTCAATACCCGAATTGGCCAATTTTGTAAATTTGCCATGGCCGTCGTTCAAATACAGTTCAGGCGTTGCACTTTTGTCTTTGCTGTTATTGTTCAAAAGGAACATATCCATATCAGCATCATTATCAACGTCACCGAAAATGACATTGTATGCCGCGGTATAAATATTAAAATCATCCGTGCGATTCTCAAACGTTCCATCACCACGATTAAAAAAGACTCCCAACTGCGGTTTCTGGCTGGTGCCATGCAAATGATAATCGGCGACAAAAAGATCAAGATCGCCGTCATTGTCCACATCGACAAAAGTGGCACCGTTGGATCTGCCGCCATAATCCACGTGCCGCGCCTCAGCTTCTTCGGTAAAATGGCCTGTACCGTCATTGACGAACAGCCAGTTCGGCGCAGCCTGGCTGCTTTCCTGACGCCGACAAACGTAAATGTCAATGTCGCCGTCGTTGTCAAAATCCACCGCCGTAACACCCTGCTGGCCGTAAACGCTTTTATCTTCCGCCGGACCGTTCGCCCCGCGATCCACACGTGTGAATTTGCCGTTGCCGTTATTGAGATACATTTCATTCGGCGCTCCCCAGTTGGCCACGTAAAGGTCAAGATCGCCGTCGTTGTCCATATCAAAAGCGGCCGCACCTCGGGAGCCATTGTTCTCATCGACAATGCCGCCCCAGTCCGTAATGTTTTCGTAATAGCCGTGGCCATTGTTGCGATAGAGCGCGTTCCGGCCCTCGGGTTGTCCGTCATCGGAAGGCATATCTGAGAAAAAGGCGTCCATGTCGCCGTCATTATCAAAATCCGCAGAAACGATGGCATGGGTTACGCCGACATCGCGCGTCCCTCGTGCGCTCGCTTCTTCGCTGAACTGGTTTCTTCCCTTGTTAATATACAACATATCCGGCAAAAGTTGTCCGCGCACGGCGTTACTGCTGAACAAATCAATCAGTCCGTCTTTGTTCACATCGGCAAAGGAAACACCGTGGCCATAACCGTCATTGGAATAGCCGCCGGTTCCGGCGCCACTGGTGATGTCGGTGAAACTGACCGTATCTGTTGTTCCGGGATCACCATCCGTGGTATAAATGCGCAGGTTGGAATAAATCGGGCCCGGCTGCGCCGTATAAACATTGTCCGTTCCGAGGAAAATGTAGCGAAAGGCCTCCACCTGTCCGCCGAAATTAAAAACCGCCTGTTCGCTGCCATCAAAATAGCAATAGATTTTATCGGTCGTCCAAATAATTTTAAATTCATAAGTTGCGTTCAAATCCCAAGTTGCATCTTCGATACATCGTTTTTCATCACGCGTATCGATACCGTGCGGCGCGGCCAGGAACTTGAATCCGGCCATCCCCTCACCGGCAGTGTATCCTGTACCGGTGCGGATGTTTGCCCAGGAACCGTTTGTGTCGAAAATGTCCTTACTGCCGTTTTCCTGCGAATAGAGATTAATGATCTGCTGCTTTGTATCCGCATTCTGGCTTACAGGGTCAAAATTCGTCACGTCGAGAATCATCGTTCCCTCAGTTGGCAAATCTTGCGGCACCTCGATAAACAATTGGCTGTTCCGGTTCACCGTCTGCCATCCCTGTCCGGCGATGAAACTGCCGCTGTTGTTTTCAAACCTGGAAAACGTACCGGAATTTGCATTGTCAAGCGGATCAGAGTATAAAAGCTTTGTGTGATTAGGTTGGGCGAGTATGTTAATAATTGGTAAGAAGACGAAAAAAATGAAGGTCAGAACAAATTGTCGTTTCATGATGATGTCTTAATTCCTTTCAGTTCATAATCGGATTTTTCTTCTTTGTGTAAAAAAATATAAATGGTGTATCATATTGATACTTGAATTACACGATAAGAAGTACTCCCGTTTATATAATTATTTTAAAATGTTGTTTTTTGGTTTTTTTTGAAAATAAAAGTTAAAAGTAACAATTTTAGTGCCAGAGTGTGATATGTTGATAATTCGCTTGGAACGATAAAAAAATATTTTAACTTAACTTTATGGCCACAAAATATAAAGTGGAATAATAATTGCTCAACTTCCTAAAAGTCCGAAGAATTTACCTGAAAACTATCGGAGGTCCCCATGAGAAAACAATTCGTTTTCATTCTTGTCATTCTTTTCTCCGTTTCAAATTGTTTAGCAGGTTTCATGGCAAAAAATTTAGCAGACCGCTATAATTATTGGCAGATATTGAAATTTAGTAAATTTAAATTTCAAACCAATATAAAAATTCAGGGTCTCTTTTATGAAACAAGTATTACAATGCGGGTTCGGTTGGGTAAAGGCTACAATTGGAGGGTGAACTGTGAAGAACCGCCTGAAGGTTCCTGGGAGTTCATCTGGAATTTCGTTCTGCCCAATGAATCCGTCATTACGGATTGCAAGATGTTGGATGACGAATCGAATGAATATGTTACCGCGCAGATGATCGATCTCTCCACCGCCGAGAGCATCTATGACACGACTTTATCTGTTCCGCATTTGCTTCTTCGGGAATATCGAAATCGAAATTCATGGGGAGGCCTGGATCATTTTTATCAGCTAAAAATCAGCCCGGTGGGGACATCCGAAGAAAAGGAAATAACAATTACTTATCTCACGCCCTGCCGAATGTTCTGGGATGTCAGACGAATTGGAGTCCATTCCTACCAATTCTATAGTTCTAGATACGCACGTTGTAATAACGATGTCCCGGCAGAATTCAAAGTAATAGACTATGATCATCCTGACAAGGCGCCGCGTGTAATTAACGACATGCCTTACTTATGGACAAAAAATGGAAATTACTGGTACGCTAAAACATCTCCTTATAGCGATATTAGTAGTTCTAATTCTATATTACGGGTTGAAAAGGAAACTGCTAATGGAAATTTTCTTCAAACTTTTGCCGATAATTCTCACCGGTTTTATCAATTGTCCGTTCTGCCGCACATCCAATACAGCGATCGCCCCGGAAGACATATTATCGTCGCCTTTGATGTAACCAAGGATCGATATGATAATTCTGCCGCAAATCGTGAGAATCTTATTGATCTGTTTAAATATCCTTTATCCTTGGCCACAACGGACAAAGACTCGCTGGCTTTTGTAACAAGCAGTTTTTCCGTGAAATGGCTGGATAAGCAATTTTTACAAAGAGATATTGCTACCATTGAGCAGAGACTACAAAGCGTAAAAGAAACTGTCCCAAAATTAAATACTTTACCTTTCATGCTTAAACAAGCGGTGCAATTCTTAAATGACAGGGACTTGCCGGGTGAGATATGGTTTATCTCTAATTCTCAAGATCACGGTTATCCGACTGAAACCGTAATGGATATTGTCCGCCAAACATACTTTGTCGTAAGAAGGCCGATAATTTTTCGCATCATCGATGTAAATTATGCGTGGAGTTCTAGCTATTGGATCAAAAATAAAAGGTATTGGGGTAATGAATATCTTTATGAAAATCTTTCCCGCTTGTCAAAAGGGTCGATGGTATTGCTGCTAAAGTACAATCATTATGATCGCGTGAATGCAATTATCGACTGCCTGGCACCTACCGTGAGTTCCGTAGAAATTAACCCGATGCCGCAAGGTGGCTTGGCCTATTCTCGCATTCCATTAAACTTTGGCAGACAAAACTTTAATGTCACTTCAAGATATTATGAGATTGGATTATTTGATGGTACAGCACCGTTTCAGATTAATTATTTTGGTAATTTTTTAGATGGCTTGTATTCCAAAAGTTTTTCTCTCGAAGAAAGTGAAAATCCGGTTCCGGAAGAATTCAAAGAAAGGGTGAAAACCTTCTGGTATGCTCAATACATCATCAATCAATTACTCGCACAACCGCAGAGTTATGAAACGATAAAATATATCGAACAGCTTTCAATTGAAAATCGCGTTTTAACGCCCTACAGCGGCTTTGTAATACCAGGAACTGATGGTTATGTAGGTTTTAAAAAATTAGCTGCAAAAGATTCGGTGCTGATTCAGGAAGAAAATATGACAGAATCGGAAATAAGTGTACCTCAGGAATTTGAACTATCCGCTTATCCGAATCCGTTCAATCCAAAAACTATAATTTCGATAAAAGTGCCGGACAATGTAGCCGGAAGACCAATGGATATTAAAATCATAAACACCATGGGACAAACAATCAGGTCTTTCGAAAGCAAACAAACTGATGGATATAAAATTGACATAACCTGGAATGGAAACGATGATGCCGGTTTGCAGGCTGCTTCGGGTATCTATTTTGTGGTGATTAAAAGCGGTGGGATCATTAAGAGTATGAAAATAACGTTGCTGCGATAGCCATCAATTTGAAAGGATTTAAAAATGAAAAAATACATCTTTTTCTGTTTAATTTCGTTCTGCATAAATTCCTTGTTTGCGGCAACATTTTCAGTTTATGAAGCAAATTATCCCGGCGTAAAAGATTACAACGTCAACATTGATGAAGCAACGCTGGTAGTCCATCCTCGCGGGAATTTTGTAGAAATGAATTTATATATGACGGTTTCTTACGATTTTGATAGCTGGTTTTTTAAAAATTACAACGAACTGGAATTTCTATGGCAGTTTTCATTACCCGAAGAGGCCATCATGCATGAATTTTGGCTTTGGTCGGGGGATTCCATTATGTCCGCGCAAGTTCTGGATAAATGGACTGCCGAATTGCTTTTTAATGATGTGAGTTCTCCGGTTCGCAATCCCGGACTGCTAACCCAGTCCAAGCCAAATCGTGATGGAATTGTCAACTATGATCTGAAACTTTTTCCCATGAAACGAAATGAGAAAAAGCGGTTCAAAATTCAATACCTTTTGCCCGCCAGACCAACGGTTGAATCGATGCGTGTTTGGCTGCCGACAACGCAAATTATTTCTGAAAAAGGCCCGGGAATCGATTCCCTGAAAATTATCTACTATTACGACCGTAATCCTGCGGAACCGGGAATTGTTGGGACCGAGGTCATCAGCAAAAAGCAACCTTCTGCTCATTCCTTGTGGCTCATAACGATTCCGCTGGAATATGATCAATTTGTCGAAATGACTTTGCCTTCACCCATAAAAAATGAATTCTATTTTAGTACCTTTGAGCAAAATGGCGAGCACTTTTATCATTTGGCTACTTATCCTCCGGAAGTGCCGAAATCGGCTAAACCGCGACATATTTTAATTCTGATTGATTTTAATCGATTCAATACTTCCGGATTGAATGGCGAACTTTTATTATCCTCTTTAAAGGAAACCATTCAAAAAGCTCTTTCTGATGCAGATTCAATTAATATCTTTGTTGCTTATGACAATATCATCCGCGGGTCTGATACCTGGGTGGGTTGTACTGATGCATCCATGGACGAACTGTTTACGCATGTGATGAAACGGACTTTTCCCAGCTACAGTTCCTTTCAGCCGTTGATTATCCAAGCGACTGAATTTATTAACAGCCAGGCAGACAGTGCGGAAGTATTGATGTTTTCCAATACAGATGAAATCAGTCTCTCTACAGATGATAAAAATCAGCTCGCCGACGAGATCATCGCCATGTTTAAACCCGGCACCAAGCTGCATTTTATTGACTTGGAAAACAGGAGTAGGTTACGCTATAGTTATGGAAAAGGTTACTATGAAACTCAGCTTCAATCCTTCTATGCAAAAATGAGTTATGCTACAGCCGGGAATTTATATTTTTTTCGCTATTACAGCATTAGATTATTGCTCAATGCGTTCTTTTATGAAAAAATCAGCCATTTTGAAAGTGTTGAAGTACAACTCCGTTTTCAGGAGGGTTATGCGCACAGCAAACATCTGTTGGCTTTAAATGAAGGATATTATCCGCTCCATTTTCCCATCATGGAAGTTGGTAAATTTGACGGCTCTCTCCCCATTGATGTTACCGTTTTAGGAAAAATTAGAATGACCAAGGTCGCGCGTCATTTTATTATCACAGAAGCTGACGTGATACCTG
>JAADGR010000473.1 GCA_013152225.1 Calditrichota bacterium | reverse complement strand
ATAATGATAATCTGATAAAAAGTCTGCTGGAAGAAGCAAGTGCAAATGAAATGGGTACTATTATTTTGCGTCAGCATCCGCGGATGGCGTTTGGAATGCATAAAACGATTAATATCTGGCTGCGGGATAAAAGTCCGAATTGGCACCTGGCGCTGCTTATTACTTTGCATTTACAAATCAACTGGGCGGGCAGGATAAACCTGGTAACCGCAACAACGGATGAGGGCGAAAAAAAACGCCTTTTAAAGTTTTTGAATAATCTGAATAATCAGGCGCGTCTGCCTTCGATGACGGAATTCTATGTCCTTATTGGCACTTTCGATGAAGCTCTAAAAACGGCGCCGCGGGCGGATATCAATGTTTTTGGCCTCAGCGATCAACTGGATTTTGGCTTTATGCACAAATCCACAAAACTGACCCAATCTTCATGCCTTTTTGTAAAGGATTCGGGGTGGGAAAGTGCTTTGGTTTGAATACAAAAAAAATCCCAATCCGTTTAAGACGGATTGGGATTAAGGTTGACTTCATTTTAAGCGTTAAACGCGAGAAACGTTTGCTGCCTGAAGGCCTTTGGGGCCGTCTTCAATGTCAAAACTTACCTGGTCACCTTCATTAAGCACACGATAGCCATCGCTTTTGATTGCTTTGTAATGAACGAAAACATCAGGTCCATCCGGCCGTTCGATAAATCCGTAGCCCTTTGAAGCATTGAACCACTTTACAGTACCTTGTTCCATGAGTTCTTTCCTTTCAATTTTGTTGCATCTCGCTCTCAGGAGCGAAACAATTTTCGTACAGCCGGTGTGGTTGACCTTTACACAAAAAAATCGCAACAACATATTTATACAAACATGTCGGCTGCGATTTTTTCTTTTTTGTTCAAAATTGTGTTCAATAATAGAGACAATTAGCGTAATAGATAAATAAAAATTAAAGCTCAACAACGGTGTACTGTTATTGCTTTAAATGTAAGTAATTAATTTCTAAAGCACAAGCTTTTTTTGAAAAAAATGCAATATTTTTAGAAAAATATTTATCAGGTGACTGATCGTTTTTATTAAAAAATTGTTGCTTTTTGTTGCTATTCGCTTATTTTATAAAACAACAGAGATATTTCCAGAATTACAGCAGCATAAATAGTGCTCTTAAAAATTTGCAACAGGAATTCATTGAATTCTTTCTGAAATCAGTCCTGGCCCAAGTCAGTTTTATTTTTGCGAAAAACATCATAAAAGGAGAAAGAAAAATGAGCCTCATTAATAAAAAGTCGGTAGGATTTTTTGTCAAAGCGAGTGTGCTCTTTTTAGCAATTTTATTTTTGCAGATTGGCTGTGTGAAGAAACAAAATACCGAGCGGGTAAAAAGTCAGATCGTTCAAAAAACAAAACAAGCCGGGCAAGGGCAGCTTCTTACTGCAGACTTGGAAAAAAAGGCTGCGGAACTTGCACAATTGCGAAAGGAAACCGAGGCCTTGCTCAGTTCTTTGAAGGAAAAGGAAATGAATCTGAACAAGCGCGAAACGCAGCTTGACTCTCTTGAAGCTGATCTGCAGGCCAGAGAAGAAACGCTCATTCAGAAGACTCAGAATTTTAGAAACATGCGATCGGCAACCCTTATCATGCTTTTTGCGGTTCTGGTTTTACTGGCTATTGCAATTGTTCTGCTCATGAAAGCACGAGCTTCGGGGCAAAAGAAAGGGAAAGACGCAGAATCGGATCCATTGGCTGCAAATGAGGAAAAATCTGTGCAAACTGATATAGCCATGGATGTGAAAGAGGAGCCGAAAGAAGCCCGTGCTGCTGTAAAAGCTGGAGAGGATGCTATGGAGCAAAAAGCGTCGGACAAGGAAGAAAAACAAAAAGAGGTAAAACCTAAAAGAAAACGAGTCGGTAAATCGACAACAACACGGCGTAAAACACCCTCTAAACCAAAATCTCAGGCCGGGAATGAAAATGAAAAAGACGCATGTGTTGATAGATTTGCCTCAGTAGAATTATTAATGTAGAGAGACTCTCCGATTCATCCGGGTTAAAATGTAACAAATACTTGTCATTGCGAGGAGTGAGGAACGAACGACAAAGCAATCTCATAACTGCCTGTAAAGCATGAGATTGCTTCGCTCCACTCCGTTTCGCTCGCAATGACATTTTGTTACTTTTTAAACGTGTTAATCATCACCCCTTTTTCTTCGGCAACTTTTTTTGCTTCGGGGTATCCGGCATCATAATGCCTGGCGATTCCGATTCCCGGATCGGTTGTGAGCACGCGCTGCAAGCGCTCCGCCCGTTCAGCCGTACCGTCGGCAACGATGACCATTCCTGCGTGCAAAGCATAGCCAATGCCCACGCCACCTCCGTGGTGAAAACTAACCCAACTTGCGCCATTTACTGCATTCAAGGCAAAGTTCAGCAGCGGCCAGTCCGCAATGGCATCACTGCCGTCCAGCATGCCTTCGGTTTCCCTGTTTGGGGAAGCGACCGAGCCGCAATCGAGGTGATCTCGTCCGATGACCAACGGCGCTTTGATCTCGCCTTTGCGTACCAGGTCGTTCATTCGTAAAGCAAATTCCGCGCGCTCTCCATATCCCAGCCAGCACACACGCGCCGGCAGACCGAGATGAGGTATCTTTTGTGATGCTAATTTTATCCAGCGCGCAAGGGATTCATTATCCGGAAACATTTCCAGGATCAATTTGTCCAGGCGATCAATATCACCGGCATCGCCGGACAAAGCGGCCCAGCGAAACGGGCCTCTGCCTTCACAGAAAAGCGGTCTGACATAAGCAGGGACAAATCCGGGGTATTTATAACTCCCGTCGGATTTGCGAATATCTACGCCGGCCAATTCCGCCTGGGCGCGCAAGTTGTTGCCGTAATCAAAAGTGACGGCACCTTGTTTTTGCATTTCAAGCATGGCCTCGGTCTGTTTGGCAATAGTCTCCAATGCCCTTTTCTGATAGTCCTGTGGATTCTTTTGACGAAGCTCATCCAGTTCACCGAGGTCGCCAATCGGAATATAATCCAGCAGATTATGCGCTGAAGTTTGATCCGTGAGAATATCCGGAATAAAGCCGAGCTGTACCAGCCGGGGATGCACTTCACCGGCATTTCCCACCAGCCCGATGGACAGCGGCTCGCCCTTGGATTTTGCTTCATCGACCCATCGTACTGCTTCCTCGATGTCGGTTGTCATGCGATCACAATAGCCTTCTTTAATCTTTTTCTCGATACGCTCCGCCCGGACTTCTACATCCAGAATCACGGCTTCATTCATGGTTGCGGCAAGCGGCTGCGCGCCGGACATCGCGCCCATTCCTGCTGTCAGTATGGATTTGCCTTTGAGCGAATCGACGCCCAAATCCTGACGCCCCGCGGCTGCGAATGATTCATAGGTTCCCTGGATAATGCCCTGGGTGGCGATATAAATCCAGCTTCCCGCGGTCATTTGTCCGTACATCATCAGGCCCATTTCGTCATAAGTGTTGAAATTTTCCTGGGTTGCCCATTTGGGAACAATGTTGGAATTGGCGATGATAACCCTGGGCGCATCCGGATGTGTTGGTGCAATATACACGGGCTTGCCGGATTGAATGCAGAGCGTGTGTCGGTCATCCAGGTCCTTGAGGATGTCAATAATTTGTGTGTATGCCAGCCAGTTTCTTGCTGCGCGACCGCTGCCGCCGTAAACGATCAGTTCTTGCGGATTGAGCGCTACTTCAGGATCAAGGTTGTTCATCAGCATGCGCATGGCCGCTTCTGTGTCCCAGTTTTTGCAGGCCATCGATGTTCCCCGCGGCGCGTGGATCGGCTCGTTGGGACGATATTCGTAATACATTGGTCTTGACATTTTTGCCTCCATTGTAAATGTTTCAATGCCGGACAAAAGGCACGAATAAAATTTACATTTTGCAGCAGTAAAATATAAAGAAAATTTTCCAGAGGCAAATTATTTATTTTGTGTTTGGAGTTTTATACGGAGCGCGTTCTTGATTGCAAAACAAAACGGTCGATGACTGCGAGCAAGAGGAGGATAATGCCCGCAAAAAGGATAATGCGGACGTCGATATTGTTTTGGCTGATAAAAATATTTATCTGCTCAAAAATGGATGTAAAGATTTGCAAATCGAAAGACAAAGTGTCTTGCTTGAATTCATTTATCATTGAAGTAAAGTTCACGTAATATAAACTGATGTTTACTGCGAGTATGATTCCAAAAAGTCCGAAAAATACGGTGATGAGTTTATTATAAACGGTTCCCAGTGATTTCTTTTTAATCCTGGAGACTGTACGGCGGGCAAAATTGGCAGATAATTGAAAATCTATATCTTGCTGCAAAATGTTGAAAAGTTGTCCGTAAACCTGCACTTCTTTTCGGCAGAAAGAGCATTCCTGAAGATGAGTTTTAACTTTGCGCATTTCTTCCGCGGGCAAGTGCCCGTCCACGTAAGCCTGAATTTGTTCGTCATCGAGGTGTTTCAAGGATACAATTCCTCTTTTTGATACTTTTTGGTCAATTGTTCTTTCAAATGTTTTCGTGCACGAAAAAGATGACTTTTAACCGTACCCTCGGGTAACTGCATCACCTCACCGATTTCGGCATAGTTGAGTTCGTCCAAATGGTAAAGGGTAATTATTGTTTTAAATTTAACCGGTAACTTTTGAATTTCCTCTCTTAATCGCTCTTGCAAATCTTTTGTCTCGGCAGCTTTATCCGGTAAAGACGGGTCACTGGAAAAACTCTCTATCGATGCGTCTTGCGGATGCAAGTCATCGAATAACGGCACACGCTTCTTCTCGAGATGATTAATGCAGCGGTTGTAGGCTATTCTTGCCACCCATGTTGAGACTTTGCTCTGGAAACGGAAATCCTTTAAATTATCATACACTTTGAGGAAAACATCCTGGCAAAGGTCTTCGCGCACATTTTTGCCCCCAATCATACGAAAGACAATATGCGTCACGAGGTTTTTATATTCATTGATGAATGATCGAAATGCATCCGTATCACCTTCAATGATCCGTCCAATCAGAAATTTTTCTTCTTTGGCATTCACTTAATCCATAAGACAGGCATACTCGACAAATGTTTCATAATCATCATTTTTAAAAAAAATGCAACATTTATTTTGCTTGGCTGTCATATTTTCACAGATGGATGTATTAACTTTTAACTAAACACTCGGAGAATATCATGATAGGAATAGCGGTTCCAATCGTTTTCTTTATCGTTTTCGCAGCGATCATTAAAATTCTTTCGGACAATAAAACAAAACGAATTCTCATTGAAAAGGGAATGCTTGACGAAAATGTCAAATATCTTTATGGCGACAGATATGATTACAATGTGCCTTCTTCACTCAAATGGGGGATGGTCTTTACGGCCATCGGTCTGGCCATAATCGTGGGCCGGGTACTTGGTAATTTCATGTACGATAGCGATCAAATAACAATTGCTCTGATGTTCGTTTTTGGCGGCATGGCGATGATTCTTTATTATTTTATTGCGAAAAAGATGAACGAAAAGGCAGAATCGCAAAAGTAGAATTTGTAACTCGTTCAGCAACGCCTCCAAGAGAAGAAAAATTCATTTGTAGCGCAAACGGACACGGTCGCGAAGAATTTGGCATTTTTGCAAGTGACAAAAGTGCATCGCCGTGGTTTTGTTTTACATGCTTGCAAGATTCAGACTGAATGACACCTGCATCCACGCTTCTGCGATGTCATTCAGGGATT
>JAADGR010000504.1 GCA_013152225.1 Calditrichota bacterium | reverse complement strand
CATCAGGAGAAAATGAGATCAGTTTAAATTCTAAAAAGATTTTTGCAAGATGAGTATTTTAAGAAAAAAACGGGGGACTTCTTGAAGGTACCGTTGCAAAGGTGATCTTTTGAAATATCTTTTCATCCAGTAACAGTATAAGTGCTACAATATGAGGAAATACAAGCAGAAAAATGAAAAGCAAAAAAATTGTCGCTGTTATGAGATCAATATTAATAATAAATGCCGGACAGGAATCCTTTTCCGGTTTATTAAGCGGATGATTATGCAAAAACGGGGCATAAGACACCAGAAAAAGAAATTGGAATCCTATCAGGATTAAAATGAAAAGAAGGAGCGGTTTATGTTTTGATAAAGCAGTCATTTAGCTATTCAGATTTACCGGAATGATTCAATTTTTATTTTGACGCTCTCACCTTAAAAGAGTTCCTCTTTTATTTATCGGTCTTAAAAATACTCTATTAATTGAAATAATGCAAGAAGTAAAATAACAGTTGAAGTTACGGTCAAAATTATTAAATTCTTTATTTGGTAAAGGAAAAATATTTTTCAATCTAACTGATCTCAGGGTGTCTTTCAGCAGGAATCTTGTAGGGGAAAAGCAGAAAGTGGAATTTTTAATCGTATATCCAACAGGCCCTGTGATCGGTTTCTTTTCAATTGCATATTATTGAGGTTATTTATGGAATCTAAAAACAGCAATGAAAAAGTGCCGAATTTTATTCGTAATATCATAGCGGAAGATTTAAAGAATAATAAGAATGAGGGCCGTGTGCAGACTCGTTTTCCGCCGGAGCCGAATGGCTATCTGCACATTGGTCATGCTAAAGCAATATGCCTGAATTTTGGACTGGCGGAAGAATTTGGCGGCAAGTGCAACCTTCGTTTTGATGATACGAATCCGGTAAAAGAAGAAGACGAATACGCCAATGCCATTGAAAAAGATGTGCGCTGGCTCGGATTTGATTGGGGAGAAAAAACGTATTATGCTTCAGATTATTTTGAGCAAATGTATGAATATGCTGTTCAGCTTGTAAAAGCCGGAAAAGCCTATGTTGATGATTTAAGCGCTGATGAAATTAGGCAATATCGCGGCACATTGACACAGGCCGGCGTGGAGAGTCCGTATCGCAATCGCTCGGTTGAAGAAAATTTGGATTTGTTCGAGCGCATGCGGAAAGGAGAGTTTCCTAACGGCGCGCAGGTCCTGCGGGCAAAAATCGATATGTCTTCGCCAAATTTGAATATGCGCGATCCGGTAATGTATCGGATACTGCACGCAAAACATCATCGAACCGGCGACAAATGGTGCATTTACCCCATGTACGACTGGGCACATGGGTTGGAGGATTCCATCGAGGGAATTACTCATTCCATTTGCACGCTCGAATTTGAAGCCCACCGGCCGCTCTATGACTGGTTCCTTGAACAACTGGGTGTTTTTCATCCGCAGCAAATTGAATTTGCCCGTCTCAATCTCAGCTATACAATGATGAGCAAACGCAAGCTCTTGCAGTTAGTTGAAGAAGGCCACGTCAACGGCTGGGACGATCCGCGCATGCCGACCATTTCGGGATTACGCAGACGCGGCTATACGCCGGAATCCATTCGTGACTTTGCCGAGCGCATAGGAGTGGCCAAACGCGACAGCATGGTGGACATTGCCCTGCTGGAACATTGCATCCGTGAAGATTTGAACAAAAGAGCGCCGAGGGTTATGGGTGTTCTTAATCCGTTAAAAGTTATTATTGATAACTATCCTGAAAACCAGGTTGATGAACTTGATGCGATCAATAATCCCGAAGACCCGGAAATGGGGAAAAGAAAAGTTCCTTTTTCGCGCGAGTTGTACATCGAGCGGGATGATTTTCGCGAAGACCCGCCCAAAAAATATTTCCGCCTTGCTCCCGGCAGGGAAGTCCGGCTTCGATACGCTTACTATATCACTTGTGTGGATGTTGTTAAAGATGAGAACGGAGAGGTGACTGAAATACACTGTACTTATGATCCGCAAACGCGTGGTGGTTGTTCGCCTGATGGACGAAGGGTGAAAGGAACCATTCACTGGGTTTCAACTCCTCATGCTCTTGATGCGGAAATCCGACTTTATGATCATCTTTTCACTAAAGAGGATCCGGGCGATGTTGACGAAGGCGAGGATTTTCGATCAAATCTTAACCCGGAGTCGCTGAAAATCGTTTCAGCAAAAGTTGAGCGGTCGCTCGAAAACGCTCGGGTGGAAAATTTTTATCAATTTGAAAGAAAAGGATATTTTTGCGTTGACCCCGATTCTTCAAAGGAAAGTCTGATTTTTAATCGTACGGTCACGCTGCGTGATACATGGGCAAAAATTGAAAAAGCGCAAAAAGGTAAGTCTTAAAATGTCATTGCGAGCGAAGCGAAGCAATCTGGATATCGGATAAAGTGCAGTTTATTAGAGATCGCTTCGCTCCTCGCGATGACATGCTTTTCGACTTTTTACGAATTACTCATCCATAAAAAAGATAGAAATAGAATTCTATCTGATGGGGGAACAAAATATAGAGTGTCGTTGCAAAAGCGATGAACGGCCCAAAGGGAAGGATAGATTTGCGATCGAGCTTTTGCAAAAGAATTCCCATGGCTCCTGTGAAAGCAGCAATAAAAATTGCCAGGAACAGACTCATCAGAATTCCTTTTAATCCCACAAAAGCACCGAGCATGGCGGCTAATTTTACATCTCCGGCCCCCATGCTTTCTTTTTTAAAAATGATTTGACCGAATATTCCTGCAACGAGCAAAAAGCTCCCGCCTCCTAACAAACCCAGAATTGAAGAAGATATTGATATATCCCGAGTGAGTAATATTTTCAGCGCCGCGATAACAAGGCCGGCTAATACCAGAACGTTGGGCACAATATAGTTTTGCATGTCGATGAAACTGATGACAAGCAAAAGAGATAACATCGCTGCGGCAAAAAACGAGAAAAAAGAAAAATGAAAACGTCCGAGCGTAAACAGGATTAAAAATGTCCCCAGAATTTCCACAACGGGATATTGCCACGAGATGTGGCTTTTGCAATAGCGGCATTTTCTTTTGAGTATGTAAAAGCTTAAAATTGGAATATTGTCGTACCATGGAATAGAAGCGCCGCAATGGGGGCATCGGGATCGATACCATAAATTCGTTTTTGCATCCGGAATTCTTGAAATACAAACATTGAGAAAACTGGCGATTGCCATTGCAAATGGCGCTAAAAGAAGACTGGTTGAATATACTGACATAATTCTCACTCTAACAGAGGTTTTGCCGGGCCGAACGTTTATTGTTGCTTTGCCGGCAGTTTCTTTTTTGGTTTACAGACGATTTGATAATTAATACCTGCGTCCTTATTTTTATTAACGTAGCGCAATTCCGGCTGTTCAAAACCGGGCAAATTATCCAGGGATTTTAAAAAGTTGGGAAAAGAGCCTGAATCTTTTGCCGTTCCTTCGATGATGAGGCGGCCTTTCAACAGGGAAATATTGGCAATGCCAATATCTTGCGGTCTGAGCAAAAGAATCCGGGAAAGAGTTTCAGAATAGCGGATACGGTTGTGCGTTAAACTTTTTATAATGTCTATTTGTTCTGCAAGAGCGCGATTTTTTACAAGGAGTGCATCCAGTTCTTTCATTTTTGTCTCTTCATCACTCAGCTTTACCTCAACTGCAAAAAGTTTGTTTTGCATATTTTTCAGATAAAAATTGAGAGAAATAAATCCAACAAAGAAAGCAAGAGCAATGATGAACGCACGGAGAAGCCATTTGTTTTGAGAAGAATTTACAGCGAATGTTGGTTGGCGCTTTTTTGAAAGAGGCGTTTTTTTCTTAGCGGCAACATTTTTTGCCTCTTGCAAAAAGTTTATGGACCATTCCGGTTTGCTATAACTTGACATCAAGCCGAGGGAAGGCAAAAGTTCCTGGATATTTTCCTGATTCTCCATGCCGTCAAATCCGTGTGGCGTTTCCAAGCGAACAACAGGCAGGGAAAAAGTTGAACTGATGCGGGTATCGAGTTGAGATAAAAGAGAACCTCCGCCGGTGAGAATGATTTCGTTGATCTGCGCTTCGGGGTGCCGGAGGCGATGCGCTTCAATTGTGCGTCCGATCTCACCATCCAGTTGTTCGAGGACCGGCAAGAGCGCCTCATGAACTTCAAAATTATCTGTGGTGCTAATTGTTTTTTTCTCCTGAGGCATGATGCCGCTGCCGAGCTGTATTTTAAATTCTTCTGCCAGCCCATAATCGACCATCAGTGCATCTGAAATACTCTGATTAAAGGCAAAGCTGCCGGCATTGATCATCTGTGTCAGTAAAACTTGCGTGCCTTTAACGATCAATATTTCGGAAATGTGCGCGCCCATATCGATGATTACTGTGGTCTTTACTTCATCGAGAACACTTGTCTGCAAAAGATAATTATGTACGGCAATTGAATTTACCGTTAGCAGGCGGAGGTTAAATCCCAGGTCAAGTGTTAAGGCAACAAGTTGATCGACAATATCTTTTTGAATTACTGTGCAGTAAACATTTATTCCCTCAGAGAAATGTGTCGAAGGCTCCTGTACTTTGAAGCGAATGATTTTTTCCCGGTTTGGGAAAAAATTATGTTTTCCTTCGATCTCAAATTTTATTGCGTTTTCAAGTTCTTTCAAAGGCATATTCGGAAAAGAGAGATTTATAGACAGATGGTATTTTCCTGAAAGGCTTATGGCCAAATCACTTTCTTCCGCCTCAGAGTTACGGGAAAAGCTTTCCAGGGAAGCGACAATCTGCTCTTCATCATCTTTTGTAAATCTTCCGCTGGCAATGTCCTTGCCGGTTTCTTTGCTGATTGGAAGAATCTTTGTGTGTTTTATCTCTCCGGACGGATTTGCCAATAAGAATTTTATCGCATGTGTACCAATATCCATGTAGATTATATTTTTAGTCTTTTTGGAAAAGAGAGATTTTTTTTCCAAAACCGGCAAAGGATTCCATTCGCCGCTTTTAGTCTTGACGGAGGATCTTTTGTGTCCTCGCTTTATCTGTTTTTGCTTTTTGTCTGAATTTCGTGTTTCATAGTCGTTAATCAATCTATCCAGTAATTCCTGAGTGAGTTCCTCTGCATCATCCGCTGTTTTTGCTTTGTGTTGAGGTTCTTTTCCTTTTGCGTTTTGGGGTGGATCGTTTAAATTCTCATCAGTCAAAAAGCCGGCCATCAGACGATCTATTTTTTCCTGGGATAGGGCGTCCCGGCCTGTTTCTGGTTTTTCGTTAATATCCAGAGCCAACTCGGAATTTTTACTTAAAGATTCTTTCACTAAAACAGCACTGGTGCCATTATTGTTTTTGCCATTTTTAGCGTTGGTGATTTCTTGAATGGTTTTGTTTTCAAAAGTTGGTTTTTCAGTTTTTAAGAGTCGCTGACTATTTTTAAAATAATCTACCATTGACAAATCAATGAATTCAAAACCGTTACGGGCCCCCAGTTGCAAAAGTGAACGAGCGAGCTTGAAAACTTTTCCGGGAAACCCTTGTGATTCAGCACAAAGCCACTCTAAAACATCGTGACTAAAGACAAAAGTAGCCGAAGGAACGCCAAATCTTCTCAGATAGTTGAATAAAAGAATTTCAACATCCATTAAAGTGTAGGCATTAAAAGTTATGGTTTTGAGATGATGCGTATTAAGAAGCTTTTGAAAATCACTATTAGCAGTCTCGAAACAGCCAAAAGCAACCGCGATAATTCTGTCAACTTTAGGGATGGACGAATGAAGCAATGTTTCGAGGCGTTCAAAATCACCTTTTGAAAAAAATTCCATATCATCAAAAAGCAGAATCAATCGTTTCGGCTCAATTTTCCAAGCGCCCCAGTTCCATGTTTTTAGGGTGTTTAATATATCGTCAAGGCTTGATGCCGTTTTTATTTTATTGGTAATTGTTTGTGATAGCTTTAAAGAGCATAATAACTGAGGATTATTCCGCCATGATTGTGCACAAACTTTTAGCAAAGATGTTTTTCCGATGTCTTTTGGTCCGTCGACAAGAAGAATACCATCATTGTGACGGACAAAATTATCCAGCGTTTGATATAAATCCCGGACTCTGGGCATTCTGAAAAAAGCGTTGAGCCATTGTGTATCGTCAGATTGCTTCAAAAGGATTTCAAGCTGTTGCGCCAGGTCATCCAGGTTGAAAGCAAATGGCATTTGCATCTTAACGTCTTGCTGCTGCAACATCATTTTTCTTTCGCTTTAAACTTTTCTATCTCATCAAACCGTGATTTTGCTTCAGCATCGGTTTGTTTTCCTACCAAATGTGGCGAGATGAGAACAATTAATTCGGAACGGGAAGTTTCATTTTCCGTTCGACGAAAAATTTTGCCCAACAGAGGAATATCTCCTAAAAGAGGTATTTTTATAACAACCTTGTTGACTTTTTTATTAATGAGCCCGCCAATGATTAAAGTCTGACCGCTTTCAATATTAACGCGTGTCGTTGCTTCGCTGGTGTTCACAGTTGGCAAGCCTTGTGAACTGATCTCTCCATCACTTACTTCGGGATGAATATCCATGAGGATAGAGTTGTTATCAAGAATTTGCGCTTTTACAGTTAATTGCGTGCCCACTTCCAAAAAGTCTATATTTTCCATTGTGGTCTGACTGCTGGTTGTCGTCACTGTACGATACCCCAGTTTTTTGCCGACAATAATTTTTGCTTCGTGTCCCTCCATAGCCAAAATTTGTGGTGCAGAAAGAACTTCTACGTTTGTCTTTTTTTTCGCAGCTTCTATGATTGCGCCGATGTTGGTGTAGGATAGGGTTGTGTACAAGGCATTGGCAGCGGGACTGGGCGGCACGGTAAAACCAAAAGTTTGCGCATTGACGCGCAGCAATTTGCTTCCCCTTTGGGTTGAATCACTACCAAACCAGTTAAATCCAACCGTTGTTTTGTTTGATCTGTAGACTTGCAAAAGCGCAGCCTCGACGATCACCTGCCTGGGCTCGGGATCGAATTTGGGAAATATTTTTACCAAATTGCTGATTACATCCGGGTAGTCCTGGACGAGAATTCGGTTCGAGGCTTTGTTTATGGCAATTCGTCCCTGATCAGAAAGAAAAAGAGAGATGGCTTTTTTTGCCTCTTCGGGAGTTACGCTTTTCAGGGGGATGATATACGTATCAAATACTTGCGCCGAGGAAGAGGATTCTCGTCGATCAACATACAAGGTTTTGTCGGTTTTCTCAATTTTAAGATCATTGTTTCTGGCAATGGAGTTTAAAACATCGTCGATTGATACGTCATTCATGTCGATGGAGATATTTTTTTGCAAATCTTTTGGCATGGATAAACCCACACCCATTTCATCGGCCAACAGGCCGAAAAGCTGGTTCAGACTGATATTTTTAAAATGCAGCGAAACGTTGTCCTGAGCAATTGTTTTTTTCTGCGCACCAAGAATAGTTTGGATATCATGATTTTTAGAGAACGATAAATATTTGTCGCATTCGGAAATTGCTTTTTCATAAAGCTTTTCATCGGGATTTTGTTGTAAAAGTTTTACAAAGCCTTGTTTTGCTTTTTCATATTCAGCATTTTTAAAATAGGTTATTGTTTGTTTAAATAGTGAAGTGCCGGCAGGGGAATTACTTTTGGGAGAAGCCTGGCAAATTTTATATCCCCAAAAACTCTGGAAAGAAAAAAGAAAAAGTCCTGCTACCACGATGGCAGCGGATAAATACTGATATCTCACTTTGTTATTCATCATTCTGTTATCCATCATTCATTGAGTTTAAAAAGCTAAAACCTGGCGCGTGCCGTTTCTCACCAAAGTTGCTGTTCGATGTTCTCTGTCAATTTTGTCCAATCTCCATCCCCGAATCACATCCTTTTCCTTAATGACCTGACCATTAATTGCCAATCTTGTTACTTTGCCCAGCCAAACGCCGGTAACAGTGAATTTTGTTCTTGCATGTCTGAATTTTTTGGGTTTTATTTTTTTTTCATCCTCAGACCCGGAAAAGGAGATAAAACCTGCCGACTTTAGGGGTACTGAAATTTTTTCTGAATTCTCCTTATCGCCAAAAGAAGGAAAAATAAGCGTTGTATCGGCCTTGGGGCCGGAAAACACACTCAATGCAATTTTAGCAAGAGTTTGTTTCGGGTTCGCCGGGTAAGGAGCAATGGTAAATGAATCAAGAGTCGAAACAATTTTCGCATTTTCAATAAATTTCATATACTCGACAATTTCTTTATAGTTACCCGACACTTTGAGATCAATGAGTGTTTTGGTAAAGCCTTCTGATCGCTGGGTTTTCCTGGGTTCAAATTTGAGTATATTTACTTTATGAGCAGCAAGGGGCAGAAGAAGTGAAAGATCAAGTTTATCGGAAAAAGCAAAGGATAAAGAGTCAAGTTTCCTGGCATAGCGCTGTTCGGTTTCCCGGACTTGCGCAAAACTTGATAATTCCGCTTGTGCGATATGCAGCTTGTCTTCGCTTTCATTTATCGAAGCAGCAAGTTCACGACAATGTTTTATCCCGGGGACAAAGGCATTTTTGAGTATGATGAGCAAAATAATCAGGCCCAGTATCTGGACGAGTCTTTTCTTGCCCGTTTCCAGTTTAAGCCACTGGGCAGTTAAAAGAATCATCAAATTGTCGAGTTTATTTTTCAAAAGACTTCCGTATTTGTGCCGTGTTTTTCTATTTGGATAATAATATAGAGCGAAGTTCTTTTTTTATTTTATAATGTTTTGAATTTGGAATAAACGCCACCGCAACGATTGTGTCCTGTATCCCTTTGTGAAGCTGATAGCGATAGCTTCCTATTGTGTCCGAATTGACGATAAACAGTAAATCCTTTGATTCCAGGCTTTTGCCGTTGTTAATATCCCAGCGCGCAATTTCAAGAGCAGACTCGGCGAGATAACGACATTGTGCATCTTCCACTATCGACCAGTTTGATTTTGTGAATGTATTTGTCAGCGACAACGCTGCCATGGCGGCAGCGGAAAGAAAAAACACAACAATCAAAACAAGTACAAGCGCAATGCCGCGTTCGTCATCCTGCAAAAAGAACCGGCAAGCTTTTTTCATGATGCATAACCTCTCGAAAAGACCCAGGCCGTTTTTGAGAATGTCACACCTTTATCTTTAATGGTCAGTTTTATTTGAATGAGAGGTTTGCCCGTTGTTCTGTTAACGATGTTAAATTGACTTTCCGGCGGGGGCAGTAGGTTCCGCAGTACAGTTTGACTGCCGCCGTCCACATACTTTACTAACTTGAAGTTTTCCTTGTTCTCTTTGATGAGTTTGTAGGAAATTAATTTTTTTTTGGCGTTGCTTGAAAGAACAAGCTTCAGGCCACCGGACACGCAGGATGCGTCATCACTGTTTCGAATATCACTCAGAAATAACTCGGTCTTGTTTACCAATTCCTGATGTACGATAATTTCATCCGAGTTAAAATTGAACAAGCGCGATATTTGAAATAGCGACGAGAACACCAGGCTGAACACGACGCTGAGAAGACTCATTGCCATGATCACTTCAATTAATGTGAGGCCTTTTTCAGACTTTATTTTTTTACGGAACATGATGTCAAGCCTTTCATTTTGCAACCAAACGGTATAGGTGCAGCGAACCCGGTTTACTTCCGGGAATATTCCACGCAACAGTTACTTTTACCAGCTTGAAGGGTTTATGTGAAACCGAATGCTTTTTAGTTATTTTTCCTTTTAAAAAATTGGTATATTCGTACACGATTGCTTTTCGTGAAAATTGGTCTGCGCTTTTAATCTTCTTTCCGTTAATGTCTCGCGGTGGTTTTTGCGCGTTCCATGAATATTTGTTTTCCTGGGTATAAATTGTATAGTCATCGACATCATCAAAAAGAAGTCGACCGCCGGACGGCTGAAGCGGCAGTTCTTCGCAACCGAAACTAGCCGGCGACTGTGGATCAGCAAAAGGTAAAGAGACAATCTCCTCCATTAAATCCTGTGCCAACTGGCTGGCTCGTAATTCGTTGTTCGAATAGCTCGTCAGCTTTGTTGTCAGCACAAAAACTTTAAGAATGGGGACAATTGTTATACCCAGCACAGTCAGTGCAAATAACAATTCAATAAAACTAAAACCGCTTTGTTTTCGTATTTGCTGCCAAAACATTTTACATGGAACCTTGATGTATATTTCCTGCCATATTAAACATAGGGACAATGACCGCCATAGCAATAAAAACCATCATCAAACCAAGGAAAATAATCATTATCGGTTCTACCAGCGAAGATATTCTTTCCGCTCTCTCGCTGACCTCAACGTCGAACTGATTTGCAAGGTCGCCTAAGACGGAGGGCAGAATTCCTCCTTTTTCTCCTATGGTAATACTATCCGCAATAAAGGAAGGAAACATGTTTGTTCTTCTCAAGGCGGCACTCAGTTTTTCTCCTTCTTTTATTCCCTGGATGACAGTCTCCATCTGTTTGTAAACAGATTTGTTGCCGGCAATATCCCGCGTGATGGTCAAGGCCTCGATGAGGGGAACGCCTGTTTTTAATAAAATTGCCAGGGTGCGCGTGACACGTACCAGCATCAATTTTTCGATGAGCGGTCCCATAATCGGCATTTTTGATTTAAATCTGTCATATTGGAGGCGAACATCCGGGCGTGCTAATGCCGTTTTAATTCCAAAGAAGGTTATTGCGGCCAGGAAAACAATTTTGCCGAAATTCTCACTAAAAAAATTGCTCACGTTGATCATGATTTGAGTTGCGGCCGGCGTTTTCATTCCTATTTGATCAAAGATGTCTATAAACCGTGGAAATACAAATGAAAACATGACGACAATAACAGCGATACTCACAAATAACATAAAAGTCGGATACGTCATAGCGGATTTGAGCTTGGCTTTGAAGTCAATTTCTTTTTCCATAAAATCTCTCATGCCAACCAATGCCTGCTCGATATTGCCGCTTTGCTCGCCCACTTTGACCATATTGATAAACATGGGCGAAAAAGTTTTCGGATGTTTTTGTAAAGCTTCGGATAGACTTTCACCGTTATTCAATTGCTGAAGGATGTTATTCAAACTTGTTTTTAATTTATTGTCCTTCATTTGTTCGGACAGAATGGACACGCAGTGGTACACGGGTATGCCGCTGTGAATTAAAAAAGTAAATTTTTTAACAAAGCTGAGCATTGTCTTTTCATTTATTTTTGTCCACCGGGCAAAAATATCCTGCGTAAGCACATTGGTGCTTTGCTCACGGAAATCAACTATTGTATAGTTTTTTCCGAGTAAATATTGAAGAGCATCATGACGATTTTGCGCACTGATTGCATCCTGAAGTATTTGCCCATTAGCCAATCTTGCCTTGTATATATATTCAGGCATTATTTCAAATCTCCTTTTGCAACGCGCATGACTTCTTCCACACTTGTCAGCCCCATTTTAACTTTTTCCTGGCCATCTTCCATCAAAAGATGCATTCCGGCTTTTTGTGCTTCTGCTTTTAGCACAGCGTCGGAACTACCGGAAACAATTTTGCTTTTGAATTCTTCATTGGGTACGAGGAGTTCGTACAAGCCCATCCTGCCTTTATAGCCGGTGCGCTTACATTCCCGACATCCGGTTGGTTTGTAAAATTTAAGGTTTTCATCCGTGTCGATACCGAACCAATCATAAACTTTCGCATCCGGTTTATAAGGCTTGCGGCAATAGGGACAAAGTTTTCGCACGAGACGTTGGGCGAGTACGCCTTCCAGAGACGAAGATACAAGAAACGGTTCGATGCCCATTTCAACGAGTCTTGTGATACTGCTCGGCGCATCATTTGTATGAATGGTGCTGAAGACAAGATGTCCGGTCAGCGCGGCTTGAATGGCAATCTCGGCCGTCTCGCGGTCTCTTATTTCGCCAACCATAACCACATCAGGGTCCTGGCGCAAAATTGCTCTCAGACCTTTGGCAAAGTTCATCCCGGCTTTTACATTGATTTGCGACTGGTTAATTTTATCGAGCCGGTATTCTATTGGATCTTCCAGTGTCGTAATATTTTGATTTATCGTTGCAATTTTTTGCAGAACGGCATATAATGTCGTTGTCTTACCGCTTCCGGTGGGCCCGGACACGAGCACGATGCCATTCGGTTTTTTAATAATCTTTTTCAGCCTTTCAAGATCATAGGCAGAAAAGCCCAGTTGTTCCAATTCGAGCAGAATATTTGTTTTATCCAAAATACGCATAACGGCTTTTTCACCATCAAGCGTTGGCAAGGTGGAAACGCGCAAGTCGATGGGGCGCCCTTCAATGACTGTATGAATTCGCCCGTCTTGCGGAATGCGGCGTTCCGTAATATCCATATTTGCCATGATTTTTATACTTGAGACGCACGCATTTGCAAAACTTTTTTCAAAAACAGCGGCTTTTTGCAGCATGCCATCCACGCGATAGCGTACCTGGAATTGGTGTTCTGACGGCTCCAGATGAACATCGCTTGCGCCTTGCTGCAATGCCTGGGTGATCAATAGATTTACGAGTTTAGCAACCGGGCCGGACTGATCGATTTCTGCGTTTTGCTTGTTTTTATCTGTTTCGGCGCCGGTAAGCTCTTCGAATTGAATGCTTTCGCTTATAGTTTTAATCGTGCTTTTTACACCGTAAAATTTGTCGATTGCATTTCTGATTTCAGACTCGGTCGATGTGACGACCTCGACCTGGCATTGGGAAAGAAATTCTATTTGTTCAATGGTTTTAACATCAAGAGGATCGAGCATTGCAACGACGAGCTTGGTGCCGATTTTAAGGATGGGAAGAAGAGCATGTTTATTGCAAAATTCCTCAGGAACAACTAAAAGAGCGTCCGGAGGAATCTTTATCATTGATAAATCCACATATCGAATATTCAGAGCGCGAGCCAGTGCTTTTGCTACTAATTCCTGGTGCACATTATGCTTAGCAAATACTTTTTGTATGGATTCGTTGTCCTGTTTTATCTCCGATTTTATTTGTAAAAGTTGGTCTTCACCAAGATGACATTCTCCGGCGATTTTATCCAGGATCGATGTTTTGAATGTTCCTTGTTTCATGGCTTTAAAAAAATCCGATGAATTAAGTTTAGGGGTTAGAGTTAGCGACGGAAAAATTATCTTCCGGGCTACTTCTAACCCCTCAAAGCATGAACAAGCGAAGAGTCCTTGCCGTCTTTTAACCTCCCGCATGTTATTTTAAACTAGCTGTCTTTTAGCACTTTATTTGTTACTTCTATCAACTTTTCCGGTTCAAAGGGTTTGAGTAAATATTGCTTTGCTCCCGCCATGATAGCTTGCATTACTTTCTCTTTCGAGGAATATGAACTAATCATGATAACTTTTACGTTCGAATCTATTTTCTTCATTTCCTGCACTGCTGTAATGCCATCCATTCTTGGCAGGACAATATCAATAATCACAAGAGGAGGATGTAATTGTTTAAACTTTTGTACCGCGTCATAGCCGGTTTCAGCTTCACCAAGAATTTCAAATCCTTCTCCTTGAAGAGTGAATTTTATTAACTTGCGTTGAAAGGATGAATCATCCACAATCAACACTTTTTTAGAATCCGGGGATATCATGGAATCTTTTCCCATTTTTAATTTGTATAGCTTTTGTCTCTTTTTCTAAACGGTCTGCTCAAGGCTCAGATTGAATTCAATCTTTCCCCAGCCCGTCTTCATTTGCCGCATCAGAGTAAAGCCGGACTCGCTGACACGGGTTTTCACCGCCCGGCTGTAAAATAATGTAGGCGGTGTGAATTTGATCTGATTAATCGTCAGACCGAGTTCTGATACGGCATTTCCGACAATGATATTCATCAATTCAGAAATGACGCTCTGGGCGTCTTCTTCAAATGAATCGATGGGCTGCCCGGACATAATTTCGGCAAGTTCCAATGCGACTCGTGTGTCCATGCCCATTACAGAACGTCCTGCAAAAACGCCGGAAATGCTGATGACGACATTTATGTCACATTGAGTAAAAGGTTCATCTCTGATGACAAAAGCATCGACAGCAGACTGGACGTCTTGTGGCAATATTTCGCGTACCCTTTTATAAAAATACTTGAAAAAGGGACTAAAATATTTTGCCTGAACTTGATTTTTCACATCTTTTTATTCCCGAACAACGGGCACATTGCTGGCCACGATATCATCAGAAGTCTTTTTTACTGAAATATATGCCTGATTCGTCCCATTATTCTTTACCGTGGGCGCCACGTATGTACCATCCGGTCCTCGGGAAACAATGATGTAGATAGGTTGACCTGTACCATCTTTGCCAAAGTTATAAACATACTTGTAAGTTTTGCCGTACGTGTGGAATGGATCTTCAAGCGCCTTTTTGACAATAGTGGGACTTGCCGTATAAAGGTAATTGAGGTTTCTTGGTATTGCATTGTGATGGCGATAATAGCTTTCGACTGCAGTTTTAAGAGTTTCAACCTCCTGCTCCGCTTTTGTTACCGACGCCTCATTTCTCATACCTCTGAACGATGGTAGTGCTATAGCAGCAATCACTGCCATAACTGCCATGACAATGAGTAATTCCAAAAGTGAAAAGCCTGCTCTGGATTTTAAGAAATTCATTTTCTTCTCCATTTTGAAAATTAAAGATGATAGGGTTTATTTTGTAATTGTTTTACGCAAGCAGTGTGCCAGAAAAAAACAGTATCTTTTAAGGATATCCCGGTTGGTTTTTGCCCATTAAAATTAATGGTTTAAGAGCATAGGTGCTTTTGCCGAAAGATGAACAGCTTTTCCTGGTGTGGCTTGAGTTATACAATTTTCAAGGATGATTCAAAAGCAGTTGTGGGCTGTTGAAGATGATAAAAAGACAGTAGAATTTAGGGATGATAAAGAGAATGTAATTCATTGGAAATAAAGGTATTGTGGCTCAGTCGGTTTTTTCCCGGTGTCGGGTTTTTTGTGGGTTTTTTCTGAAATAAATGTGGCAGAGCAGGGTCAACGATTTGTATAATGCCTCAAGTCCGGAGTTTTTATATTTTTTCCAGGTGCTGCTTGTAATATCGTGTCATCAGTGGCAGGCAATTCTTACCAATCAGGATCAAAAAAGTTTAAATTGTTCATCTCACTCATCTGGCCTATTTTATTTTTATAATAGTCCAGGGAGTTCGGTTTTACCGGGCATTCTTCTGCAATCTGAAAACTGGCAATTTTCCCCTGAGCTCTCAACTCAAATAATCGCGGCACAATCTGATCCCGGAGGGTATTGGGAGAGACGGGATTGACGTAAATTTTTGTACCGCCTTCAAATCCGGCGGCTATATTCACTCTCCATTTTATCAGCACGTGCCAGGGCATGGGGATGACACTGTCGCGCGGCATATAGTACCATTCCTCATTACAGGAAATATGTGCTCCTGTCGCCAGATGAATGGCCTGAACAATATCGCTGAATCCCCGTAATTCTTCATCCGCGTGCTCTGCCGGACGGCAGTTAATGCTTTTTGAATAGACCGCCACAGTCGGATGTCGATGGCCAATGTCCACAAAGGCCATGGCGTAGTCGTTTTCACAAATTACAAAATTATTATAGGCGGCGAAATTGGCAGCGTAATCATTATACATATTCCGGTTTTGCGCCGCCATTCTTATTTCCCGTTCAACCGAAACGCCCCACTCATCCAGCGCAACCAGTTGTTTGTGAAGGTGGGGGAATGAAGCGCCCGCCTCTTTCAGCCAGTTTTGAAAGACAGAGATATAGCGTGCATAACGATTGTTTCTGTAAATATCCTCCATCGACAGGATGGTAAATTTGAAATACTGGAAATGGCCTTCAACTCCCAACTCTCCACTGGACGACATTTGAGAAGCGTATTCTGCTCCCGGGACATAATGCCTTTTCGGAATTACAAGTTCATGCCCGCCGCCGAAAAAGGCATCCGCCATATCGATCTTTTCGTCGAACGAAAGGGATTTGATTTCGTCTTCTTTTTTTCCGGCGTACTTTAGTTTTAAATCAATGATCGAGAGAACGTGTTCCCGTCCTTCTTGCGTGGAGAGATATCTTTCCTTCCATTTCAGATTTTTATCAGAAAGGCGGTATTTAAAATTCTCCTTCCAATAATTAATGGTAACGATTTCAAAGAGATTCGGAATTCGGCGGAATTCGGCGGCGTTGTGCATGATATCACTATAGTTGAGACGGTCGCGGTAAATGTATCGACCGTCTTCAAATACCAGGCGTGCTTTTTCCGGCGGAGTGGACCCATATTTTGCAGGACAAAAATTACAATATCCTTCAGGTTCTTGTATTTCTATTTTTTCCGGCTTTTGAGAATTGTTAGTGAAAATGGGTCTGTTCCCCCGACCGGGGATAAACCAGACCTCTGTTCCCGTAAACGGATTGATATGTTTTTCCGTTCCATCGCGCATTACTGTGCGCATTTCTCGTCCGGACTGTCGCATGATTGTATACCGATTTTAAAATTGCAGCATTATTTCGTTTCGTTGTATATACATACGCATAAAAAGACCGTAATGCGGAGGAGGAGCTAATTTACAAACTGTTCAACAAAATATTTTGCTGTTAATGGTTCTCCTGTTGCCCGGCGTATCATTTCATTCCAGCGATAGATTGCACCGGCTTTAAAGATGTGGTCATGGATGTAATTTCCTGCTTTGGTTTGATTTACATAACTTACATCTTTATCAGAATTCAACATGAGGACATTGTGAACAAGATAATGATGAAGTTGTGAAGCAAACATTTCTCCCAACAAATAATTGTGATAGTAGCACGGCGCAATGGTGAAATGAATTTTTGCCGCCCAGTCCGGTGCTGTACGTCCTTTGGGCTTTTTGACCATTTGATATTTTTCTACCATCTGCCACCACAGCGCATCCAGGTCCTGGTCGGGATTTGCATAAAGTTCTTTTTCAAAATTATACATAACCATGGCCCAGCGCGCGAAAATAAGCTGTTTCATGCGTGCATATTTTACGCTTACTTTATCAATTTCTTTGCGATCCCGGTCTGATAATCCCAGCATTTCCTGCATCCACGCACCGTTGCGGCTCAAACGGCCAAAGAACATGGCAATGCCTTCGGTGGTGAAAATGTGTGCCGACGTACGAAGGAGGTAAGGGGTTTTGGGATCTTGATATTTGTCGTAAATCGCATGCCCCAGTTCATGTAAAATGGTCTCCATCCAACGCTCGTTATTTTCCAAATTAGCGAGAACGCGAACATCTCCTTCGCGGTCAATATCCGTACAAAAAGCGTGAGGATTTTTGCCCTCCCGTTCGTAAAGATCACTTTTTTTTAGAATAGACTCGACGGGCATACCGATGCCGGCGTAAAATTTCTTCGCCAGTTCTTTTACATCTTTGTCTTTATAATAAGTATCGAGATCGAGATTGTAAACCAGCGGTGCTTCCTGAAAAAACGGATCATGATAATGCCAGGGCATCAGGCCTTCCACGCCAACGCCATAATTGTCGGCCAGAATGCTGTCCAGTTCGCTTTTGAGTTTGGTAAAAGGCTCCTGCGTGAGATCATAGAGTTCTGCAAAAATCTGATCCAACTCGTCTACTTTTTGTTCTGCCGTTGTTAAAGACATTGTATGAAAATTTTCAAAGCCCAATTTTACGGCTGCTTCATTTCGCAATTTAACCAGGCGAATGATATCGTTTGCAACCACGGGGCCAACCTGTTTGCTTGCGATCCAGGCGTCCTTTCTTTTGCGGGAATCGGTCTCTTTTTTTAAAATTTCGTCGATTTCATTATTGGTCATTTTCTTGCCATGAATTGCAGGGCGAAAATTACTGAATTTCTTTTCCACTTTAGAACTTAAATCGACGATTTGCTTGAGCAGGGTTGGTTCAAT
The DNA here is from genome assembly GCA_013152225.1 of Calditrichota bacterium. Classification (GTDB taxonomy): domain Bacteria; phylum Zhuqueibacterota; class Zhuqueibacteria; order Residuimicrobiales; family Krinioviventaceae; genus Hydrothermomicrobium. Next base: position 1,328 of record JAADGR010000504.1, on the reverse strand, counting down.
TTGATTTTCTAAAAAGCTGTTGTACAGCACATCAAGCTGTCGTACTAAAAGATGATTTTTAATATTGCCTGATGCTTTAAATTTTTTGAGCACTTGAAAGTCGCTTGTGTCACTGTAAATTTTTCGCATTTCAAGTTCAAGTTCACTATATTTGTCATAATCTTCCGAGTTTCCAGTATTCGCTGCTTTCCAGTAAGCAAGGTTGGCGTTTTTAGAGAGAGGTTTTATTTTTTCCAGGTGTGTATTGATAAAATTCTGCAATTCTTTCTCCTCTGCATTTGGTCCACAGCCGATCAGGATAACGATAAAAGAAATCATAAGAACTGCTAAAAATATTTTTTTCATGGCACGAGCTCCTCTGTTTCGTTTACTAATTTTCGGCAAATAGTACGAATTAAAACGTTAAATATCAAATACTTTTTGGGTGCTATTTTTTTCTTATAAAATGCGTCGCACGTGTGTAGAGTCATGAGGTGTGAATTTAACACAACTGAAGGGAACTGATCACAGGGTGTCATTTCCAACAAGATTCTTACTGAATGACACCCGATGATCGGTCAAATTGAAAGGCGATGATAAACATTACCTTTGCAAAGGTTTTTAACTGTACGAGCCAAATCTGCCTTTATCCTTGTGGCGTTCCGGTCGCAATATTCTTGCTTCTTTCGATCGATTGCAGCACGAGATACTTTTCGCCAAATTTTTTCAGATTGTCTGATTCGGTGTCATACTGGTCGTAATGGCGTTCTTCATCCACAACCAAATCTTCGAATAATTTTTTGGAAACCGAATCCGCATTTACCGAGCACTCGTTAGCCCAAAGATTGTAATCACGCGCACTGTTCTCTTCCATTTCTCGTGCTAATTTGAGCATTTCATCAACCTGGTGAATTTTTGTTACTTCCACAGAAGCCGTCATTTCAACTTCGCCTTTCAAAAATAGAATTCGCTCTGCCAGTCGTTCAACATGCAGCATCTCTTCAATTGCTGTCCTTTTGAATAATCCGGCGAGCAGATCATATCCATGGTCGTCGCAGCGGAAATGAAAATACATGTATTGGTGAACGGCAGACATTTCGTCGGCAACGGCTTTGTTCAGTAGTTCGATACTTTTATTATGCATTTGTTGTCTTCCTTTCTATCGCCAGACTCACCTGCCACGAAGCGGCAGGTGCAGCGATTTATACTGTTAAAGTCCTAATCCTTTGGCAACGCCATTTCCATATTCTTTATCTGCTTTTTGAAAATGTGCGACCATTCTTTCCTGTATTTCCTTTGGAACATTTTTAAGGCTGTCGACAATGTTTGTGATCAGCCGGGCTTGTTCA
>JAADGR010000159.1:7465-11018 GCA_013152225.1 Calditrichota bacterium | reverse complement strand
CTGCGCAAAGCCGGGGTCGGGCCGGAAGACATTGTTGGCCTTTGCATCGATCGATCTCTGGATGTCGTGATCGGCCTTTTGGGCATTCTCAAGGCAGGCGGTGCCTATCTGCCTCTTGATCCCTACTATCCGTCCGAACGCCTTGCTTATATGTTGGAAAATTCAGGCGTCAATCTGGTGCTCACGCATTCAGCCCTTGTGGATCGTTTGCCGGTTTTTAAAGGCAAGTATCAGTGCCTCGACGAGGAAGCGTTTTCAAATGAAAGCACTGATAATTTGTCTTGTATTTCCAAGCCGGAAAATTTATCTTATATCATCTATACTTCGGGTTCAACGGGGCGCCCAAAAGGCGTCATGCTCACCCATCGTGGGCTTGTAAATCTTGTGCAGGCCCAGATCAAAGTATTTGCAGTTCGATCCGACAGCAAAGTTTTGCAATTTGCGTCATTCAGTTTTGACGCTTCCGTATCGGAAATTTTTATGGCGCTTATTTCCGGGGCATCGCTTCATCTCATTAATCGTGAGACGATGCTTTCCAGTCCGAAATTATTAAAGGCTTTGCAGGAGCGCGAGATAACAACGATTACTCTGCCGCCTTCTATTTTAGCGGTCTTGCCGGAAACTGAATTGCCGAAACTGGAAACAATAATCTCTGCCGGAGAAAGCTGCACGAAAAATATCGTCAATCGTTGGCATAAAAATCGCTGTTTCATAAACGCTTATGGACCGACGGAAGCCACCGTTTGCGCTACAAGTTATACCGCGAACGGTACTCCGGTTCTAAACGATAATATTCCGATTGGTTTTCCGATCGACAATATTCGCATTTATATTCTGGATGCGTCGATGAATCCTGTACCTATCGGCGTTCCCGGTGAACTGTATATCGGCGGTATTGGTCTGGCGCGCGGATACCTGGGACGTCCCGATTTAACGGCGGAAAAATTTGTTCCCACTCCCTGGCTGCAGGAACCGGGTGAACGACTTTACCGTTCCGGTGATCTGGTGCGATACTTGAGCGATGGCAATATTGAATTCCTCGGCAGAATTGATCAGCAGGTCAAAGTGCGCGGATTTAGAATCGAGTTGGGAGAAATTGAATCCGCATTAATGGAGCACGACGATATTAAGAATGCCGTTGTTTTGGCGCCAAAGGATAAATCCGGTGACTCGCGTTTGGTTGCTTTTTATCTGACTGAAGGCAAGGCTGTTCCTAAACCTGAAGACCTGGCGGCTTTTTTAAAGAGAAAATTGCCTGATTATATGGTGCCGACATCTTTTCTCAAGATGAGTAAATTTCCGCTTACACAAAGCGGCAAAATTGACCGCAAGGCTTTTCCGGACGCGGATTTTTCCAAGCGGCTTTTGAAAAGAAAATATGTCAAGCCACAAAACGAGATCGAAAGAACGCTCGCCGATGCCTGGCGCAAAGTCCTGCATGTGGAACAGGTGGGCATCCATGATAACTTTTTCGATCTGGGCGGCCATTCTTTGACAATGATTAAACTGCACGCAGCACTACAGGAAAAATTGGGCCAGGATTTATCTGTTGTTGAATTATTCCAATATCCGACAATCAGCACACTGGCACAATTTCTTAACAGAGATAAAAATGATAATACACTTCTGGCACAGTCTCAGGAAAGAGCAATGAAACAAAGAGCCAGCTTACAAAAACAAAGGCAACGAATGAGGAATAGGAGACAAACCTAGTGTATGAAGTAAAGGCATCAGAATCCGTTGAGGGACTTGATATTGCAATCATAGGGATAGCAGGGCGTTTTCCGGGCGCTAAAAGTGTTGATGAATTTTGGGAGAATTTGGTTAAAGGGGTCGAGTCGATTTCCTTCTTTTCCGACGAGGAACTACTCGAATCAGGGGTGGATGCAAAAATTTTCAGGGAACCGAATTATGTGCGAGCGCGGGGAATCCTCCGGGATGTGGATAAATTTGATGCTTCATTTTTCGGCTTTTTTCCAAAGGAAGCGGAGGATTTGGATCCTCAGCACCGTTTATTTATGGAATGCGCCTGGGAAGCTTTGGAAAATGCGGGCTACAATCCCGAGGATTATGACGGCCTGATCGGCGCATTTGGCGGCGTAGGTATGAATACCTACATTTTGCCGTTTTTATCGTCCCGGCATGGCGTCATCAGTACGGCCGAGGGATACCAGGTTTCCATCGGCAATGAAAAAGATTTTCTCACCACCAAAGTTTCCTACAAGCTGAACCTGCGCGGCCCCAGCCTTGATGTTCAAACGGCATGTTCCACTTCGCTCGTTGCAACTTTTCTTGCCTGCCAAAGTTTGTTGAGTTTTCAAAGCGACATGGCCCTGGCTGGTGGTGCGACGATTTCCTTTCCGCAAAAATCGGGGTACAGCTACCAGGAGGGGATGATCCTTTCGCCGGACGGGCATTGCCGTGCTTTTGATGCAAAAGCTAACGGGACGATAGCCGGCAATGGTGTTGCTATGGTTTTATTGAAACGACTGGAAGATGCACTTCAGGATGGCGACCATATCTACGCTGTTATTAAAGGGGCTGCCTGCAATAACGACGGCTCGCTCAAGGTCGGCTATACTGCTCCGAGTGTGGACGGGCAGAAGCATGTCATTGCCGATGCACAGTTTGTCGCCGGGGTTGATCCGGAAACAATTACGTATATTGAAACACACGGTACGGGCACGAATCTGGGGGATCCGATAGAGATTTCCGCCCTGACTCAGGTATTTAAGGAAAAGACTGATAAAAAACATTTTTGTGCCATTGGTTCGGTAAAGACAAATATCGGTCATCTGGATGCAGCCGCTGGCGCGGCCAGCCTCGTCAAAACGGCTCTTGCCTTTGAGCACAAAAAATTACCCCCCAGCATAAATTTTACTGTTCCCAATCCCAAGATTGATTTTGCCAACAGTCCGTTTTATGTCAATACCGAATTAACGGACTGGGAACTCGAAGGAATACCGCGGCGAGCCGGGGTGAGTTCGTTTGGTATTGGCGGCACAAATGTTCATTTGGTTATGGAGGAGGCGCCGCAGCAAGAAGAATCCGGTGTTTCACGGCAGCATCAACTTGTGCTGCTTTCGGCGAGATCGGATGCGGCTCTTGCCAATGCCAGGGAGAATTTTATCAACTATCTCCGCGAAAATCCGCAAATCAAATTTGCAGATGCTGTGTATACGCTGCAAGTCGGTCGCAAGGCTTTCAACCATCGGATGGCCGTTGTTTGCGAGTCTTCCAAGGACGCTGTTAAAACACTGGGACAAGTTGATCCCAAGCGAGTGCTCGTTTCATCTCATCCGCAAAAGGTGGCTGAAAAGCCCGTTGCTTTCATGTTCAGCGGCCAAGGGGCGCAGTATGTGAACATGGGGCGGGATTTATATAATAGTGAACCGGTTTTTAAGGAACAGGTTGATTTTTGTTGTGATTTTCTCAAATCTGTACTCGATCTCGATTTGCGGGATTTATTGTATCCGCCCAAAGAGCAGGAAGAAACTGCCCGGGAAAAATTATCACAAACGAAATTCACGCAGCCCGCACTTTTCGTGATCGA
>JAADGR010000159.1:0-7449 GCA_013152225.1 Calditrichota bacterium | reverse complement strand
TGGATGGAGTGGGGCGTTAAACCCAGAGCAATGATCGGCCACAGCATCGGTGAATATGTGGCTGCATGTTTGTCCGGCGTGATGTCGCTTAAAGACGCATTGAAACTTGTCGCTGCCCGGGGCGATTTGATGCAGCAAATGCCTCCCGGCGCCATGCTTAGCGTGCATCTCAATGAAGATGACCTGCTTCCATTTTTAAGTGATGATTTGTCGCTTGCCGCTGTTAATGCGGAATCGCTCACGGTCGTCAGCGGCGATTTCGCTGCTGTTGAAAAACTTGAATCCGCATTGAAAGAAAAAGATGTGGAATTCCGGCGATTGCACACGTCCCATGCTTTTCATTCGCCAATGATGGATGCCGTTCTGGCTCCTTTTGCCGACAAGGTTCGTGAAGTGAACCTGAGCGAGCCTTCAATTCCCTATGTTTCAAACGTAAGCGGTACCTGGATTACTGAAGAACAGGCAACGGACCCCGAATATTATTCCACCCATTTACGAAGTGGTGTCAGATTCAGTCAGGGCATCGGTGAATTGAGCGAGGATACGGACTATATTTTCCTCGAAGTCGGGCCGGGCAAAACTTTAAATACGTTAACACGAAGAAATTCTGCGGTAACTCCGGATCAGGTTGTTTTGTCGTCGCTTCATCATCCTCAAGAGTCAATCTCTGATAAAGTATTCATTTTAAATGCTCTTGGCAGAATATGGCTCGCCGGCGGAAAAATCGACTGGAATGGATTTTATGCACAGGAAAGCCGGAAACGCATTCCTCTGCCAACCTACCCCTTTGAACGCCAGCGATATTGGATGGACGTGGAAGAGTCAGCTTTTATACAGGAAGCGCCGGATCAAAGCAAGAAAAAGAAAAATGTGAACGAGTGGTTTTATGCTCCTTCCTGGAAAAGAGCCGTTACATCGCCGGTATTGGCTTCCGGCGGAGAAAGTAAAAAGTGGCTGTTATTTTTTGATGTTAAAGAAGTGAATTCGAGCCTTGAGCAATTTCTTAAAAATGGAGATCGTTTCAGGATTGTTCGCCCCGGAAAAGAATACGATGACTCGCATCCGGATTTCATTACGATCGATCCGAAAAATGGTAAAGACTATGAAAAACTTTTGCACAGACTTGAGCTTGACACATGGATTCCCGATCGGATCGTCCATGCATGGAGTTCATTCGGGCAGAAAAATAAAGGATTAACGCCCAAGGCCATAGCCGAAGCCCAGGACAGGGGCTTTAAAAGCCTTCTTTATTTAGTAAAGGGATTTGCTAAATCGGGTGTTACATCAAAGATTGAATTCGTTGTCGTTGCTTCGGGTGTATTTGATACAAGTGGTGATGAGGAACTGCATTGTGAAAAGGCCACACTTGTCGGAGCATCGCGGGTTATTCCGCAGGAATATCCAAACATTGTGTGCCGTCTCATCGATTTGGAAGATGAGTTTGATATAGAATCTGATCCGGGACGTATTTTTGCGGAATTCGATGCGCCTCTCTCCGAGATGGTGGTTGCTTACAGAAAGAACCGGCGATGGCTGCAAACTTTTGAGCCACTTCAATTTCAGGATGATGATCAACCCAAACCCAGGTTGAAGGAGAATGGCGTTTATCTGATAACCGGTGGTTTGGGAGATATTGGCTTTTTGTTGTCGGAATTTCTGGCAAAAGAATTCAAGGCCAAATTGGCTATCGTGGATCGCGCCAGCTTTCCTGTTCGGGATGAATGGAACAAGTGGTTCCTTGAGCATGGAGACGGTGATGCCATTGCTGTGAAAATAAACAAATTGAACACGCTCGAAGGACACGGCGCCCGGGTTCTTGTTTTAAACGCTGATGTTGCAGATGAAGATCAAATGCGCGAAGCGGTTCGGCAGATCGAGGAGAAATTTGGTGGCTTGGACGGCGTTATTCACGCTGCGGGACTTGTCGGGCGGAATGCAACCCACGCTATTCAGGAAACCCGGGAAGAGGAATGTGAAGCACAGTTCGCGGCCAAGATTTACGGGACCGCAAATTTGCTCAATGTTTTAAAAGATAAAAAACTCGACTTTGTTGTTTTGCAGTCATCCCTGTCATCGATCCTTGGCGGTATGGGTATGTATGCTTATGCTGCGGCAAATTCTTTTCTTGATGCCGTGGCAAATTTGAATAAGCGAAATGGACTTGTGAACTGGACGAGTGTAAACTGGGACGGCTGGGAGTTTCCCAAGAATAGCACAGAGAGTGAAATAAAAACCAGCATCGAAGAATATGTCATCGAGCCAAAGGAAGGACTGGAAGCATTCAAGTCGATTTTTAGTCACCCGAATTACGCACAAATTGTTGTGTCTACCGGCGATTTGAACCAGAGGATCAGACAATGGGTTTCCCTGGAATCGTTGCGAGAAAAGGAAGAATCGGAAGAATCAAAAGCGAAAGTTTCAGCCAAGCGTTACCCGAGGCCCAATCTGCCGACGCCCTATGTTTCACCGAGGAATGAAATAGAGAAAGAAATAGTACAAATGTGGGGCGAATTGTTGGGTATCGAGGGTATCGGTATCCATGACAACTTTTTCGATCTTGGAGGCCATTCTTTACTGGCGACACAATTGGTCTCCCGGCTGCGTGATACTTTTAAAGTCGAGTTGCCTTTGCGCGACCTGTTCGAATCGCCGACAATCGCGACGTTGAGCGAAATTATCGAATCGTCGCGTCAACTGGAAAATGATAAAGAGAAAAAGATCGCGGATGCATTCAGAATGGTTGAAAATCTTTCCGAAGAAGAAGTGAGAGAATTACTCAAAAAAAAGAATGATGAAAACTAGGCTGGTTTAATAATCGCAAAAATGGACGATATAATTCAAGACATTTCCAAACTCTCTCCCGAGAAGCAAAAGCTGTTGGAATTGCTCTTAAAAGAGCAAAATGTTAACCTCGCAGAATCAAAAATAATTCCTGCAAGTCGTGAAACAAACCGCTTTCCGCTTTCTTATGCGCAGCAGAGAATGTGGTTCCTGGAACAACTAGAACCGGGCACCCCGCTCTATAATAATCCTGCTGCTGTGATGCTCAAAGGAAAACTGGACATTGCAGCCATGCAAAAGACATTGGATGAGATGAGCCTGCGTCACGAAGTCCTGCGAACAACCTTTGCTTCGGAAAAAGGAAAGCCGGTGCAGATTATTCATCCAGAGTTGAAACTGCCTTTGGAGCAGCTTGACCTGTCCGATCTGCCGCCCGAGGAAAAAGAAAAGGAACTGAAAGAAGCTGCGAATAAAGCTGCCCAGGCTCCGTTTGATCTCGGGAATGGCCCCTTGTTGCGGATAATCCTCATCAGACTTGAAGAACAAAAACACGTTCTGTTATTAACGATGCATCATATCATCTCGGATGCATGCATGGACTCTGACAGTTTTTATCAGAGAAGTTGCCCGGCTTTACGAAGCCTATTCCCAGGGAAAAAGTATTAAATTACCACCCTTGCCGATTCAGTATGCAGATTTCACCCTATGGCAGCTCGATTTGTTAAAAGGCAGGATGGTCGAGGAGCAGATTGCGTATTGGAAGGCCAATCTTTCCGGTAGCGCATCAGCAATCGATTTGCCTGCAGACCATCCTCGGCCCAAGTATCAGACTTTTAATGGTGATGTGGTCACTTTTAGTATTGACAAAAATACAACGGAGATGGAAAAGATAAGCCAGCAACATGATGTAACTTTATTTATGACTCTGCTGGCTGCGCTTGATGTCATTTTATCTCGTTATTCGGGAGAAACGGATATCAGCGTCGGTACGCCCACTGCGGGACGAAATCGCACCGAAACTGAGTTTCTGATGGGTGTTTTTGTCAATACCCTTGTTATGAGAGTTGATCTTTCCGATGATCCGACATTTCCTGAATTGCTGCATCGGGTGAAAGATGTGGCTCTCGGCGCTTACAGTCACCAGGATGTACCTTTTGAAATGATTGTGGAAGCATTGAAACCACAGCGCGATATGAGCCGAACACCATTTTTTCAAACAATGTTTGTGTTGCAAAACGCTCCTGCCCAGCCTTTGAAGCTTTCAAATATTGATATCGAGCCACTTGAACTGCACACACCAACGGCTAAATTCGACCTGACCCTTGTTTTGGAACCCAATGAAAAAGGGATGGACGGACAGATTGTCTACAACACCAATCTCTTTGAAAAGGCAACGATAACGCGGTTCATAGGGCATTTCCTAAATATTTTAACGGAAATTTGTGATCAAACAGAACAGCGCATCTCGACGATTAATTTGATGACGGATTCGGAAAAGAAACAGCTTACAGAGTGGAGCCATCCGAAAGCATTATCAGGGCTCCGGAATGAAAAGTTTGTACATGAATTGTTTGCAGATCAGGCCACCGGAACCCCTGAGCGTTTGATTGTTTGTAATGATGTTTCGATGACCTATCGCGATCTCGATGAACGTGCCAATCGTCTGGCAGGATTTCTCGTCGCCAAAGGCGTCAAGTCAGAACAGATCATCGGACTGTTCATGGAGAGATCGCTTGATTTATTGGTTGGGTTAATGGCCATTCTCAAATCCGGTGGTGTCTACCTGCCGCTTGACCCTGATTTTCCCCGCGATCGTATTGCTTTTATGCTTCAGGATGCCAAAGCCTCCATTATTCTAAGCACTCAAAAAGCCGGCGAAATGCTTCCCGAAAATAATGCACAGCTTGTTTGTATAGATAGCGAATGGGAGAAAATTCAGGAATTTAATAAAACCGCACCAAAAGTAACTTTACATCCGCAAAATTCAGCTTATATTATTTATACTTCCGGTTCCGCAGGAAAACCCAAAGGCGTGCTGATCCCGCATGGCGCAATCGCCGAACATTCGTTGGGGATGAAAGGTTTTTATGAATTAACCGAACATGATCGGGTTTTGCAATTTTCTTCTACGAATTTTGATGCCTCGCTGGAACAGATTTTCCCGACGCTTATAGCCGGTGCACAACTGGTTTTGCGTGGCAAACAAGTCTGGTCGCCTGAAGAATTGATCGACGTCATTAAGCAGCATCAACTGACGGTTGTCAATTTGCCGACCGCTTACTGGACACAGTTTATGCAAACCTGGGCTAAAACAATGGATGCAGAAGCAGAACAGCCGGTCAGGTTGTTGATCGTTGGTGGAGATTTATTAACAACAGATTCCATTGGCCCCTGGTGCGATTCGTCTCTGGGAAAAGCCCGGTTGTTGAATGCTTATGGTCCCACTGAAGCGACGGTCACTTCAGCAATTTTTGATATTTCCGCCGGCGATCATGCACATCTGCAACGGGGTGCAATTCCCATTGGTCGCGGCGTTCTTGAGCGTTCGCTTTATATTCTTGACAAAAAAGGAGATTCTCTTCCTGTTGGAATTCCGGGCGAATTGGTTATTGGTGGATTTGCATTGGCGCGCGGCTATCTGAACAGACCAGACATAACAGCCGAAAAATTTGTCCCCGATCCTTTTTCAAAAGAACCGGGCGCGCGTTTTTATCGCACCGGCGACCTGGTTCGTTACCTGCCGGATGGCAATATACAATTTCTCGGTCGAATTGACGACCAGGTGAAAATTCGCGGTTACCGTATTGAATTGGGAGAAATCGAATCGAATTTGATTCGGTTCAAGGGACTTGCGGATGTGGCCGTTGTTACTAAAAGTGATAGCCAGAAGAACAAACAGCTTGTTGCCTATTATGTTCCCGAAAACGGTCTGCATCCTACGATTAACGAATTGCGGGATTTTCTGATGAATGATCTGCCGGACTATATGATTCCGACAGCTTTTGTGGAACTGGATTCTTTTCCCATGACGCAAACCGGAAAAATTGACCGTCGCGCATTGCCCGCCCCCGACCAGTTCCGTCCGCTTCTGGTGACCAAATACGTTGCCCCACGAACGGAGACGGAGAGGAAACTTGCCGAAATTGTTGCCGGGATTTTAAATATTAAACAGGTTGGTGTATTCGATAACTTTTTCGAATTGGGTGGGCATTCGATGCTGGGGACGCAGGTTATTTCCCGACTGCGTGAAGAATTTCAGGTGGATTTGCCGCTCAGGGCTTTGTTTGAGAACCCGACCGTTGAGGGTATCGCCCGCGCAATTACCACAGAATTAGCAGCAGGACAGGATGAATCAGAATTAGAAGCGATGCTGGACGAGTTGGACGGATTGTCCGATGAAGAAATACAACGCTTATTGGATGACGAATAAAACGAATTGAACCGGGAATCTATTCATGTCGGATGTATCTAAAAAACTTGGAAACCTATCTCCAGAAAAAATCGAACTGCTTCGGAAAAAGTTGCAAAAGCAACAGGCTTCCCGAAAACAAATAAAAACAATTCCAAAACGAACGGATCAGTCTCTTTACCCGATGTCTACGGCGCAGAAGCGTCTGTGGTTTTTGGACCAACTTGATTCTGGCAGTGCATTTTATAATATCCCTTCGGCGCTGCGCATTTCAGGACAACTCGATATTGCCGCTATGGAAGGCGCCATCAATGATCTGGTGGCCCGGCATGAAATATTGCGCTCATATTATACAATTGGCAATGGGGGAGAGCCTGTTCAAAATATTCGTCCCGAGTTGTTTGTTCCCCTGCATGTCATCGACTTGCAAGCGACGCCGGCCCATGAACTCGATGCCCGGATAAAGAAATTCCTGGGTGACATTGCTGCGACATCTTTTGATCTTTCAAATGCACCGCTGCTATCCGCCACGCTTTTCGATCTTCCCCAAAATGATTTTATCCTGATGCTGAATATGCATCATATTATCGCCGATGGCTGGTCGATTGGCATCATTTTGCAGGAAATTCTAACGTTTTATGCAACACGGGAGAAAAACATATCAGCGCCATTGCCCGATCCCAAGTTGCAATTCGCTGATTATGCGCAGTGGCAGCAGGACCGGGTTTCCGCCGAACTTCTCGATGATCAGTTGGAATATTGGAAAAAATATTTGCAGGGTATGCCTCCGGCGCTGGAAACTATCACGGACTTTCCTCGTCCAGCGGTTCAGTCTCATGATGGCAAACAATTCAAGTTTGCATTGGATCCGGCTGTTGCGAAAAAACTGGGCCAACTCAGCAACGCGCATAATGTGTCATTATTCAACACCTTTATGGCGGCGGTGCAGCTCTTTTTTTATAAATATACACAGCAGGAGGATTTCGGCATTGGCGCGCCAATCGCAAACCGACATCGCAGGGAAGTTGAAGAGATCGTCGGTTTTTTTGCTAACACCATTGTTTTGCGCGCGCAGTTTAATGAGGATGTTTCTTTTCTTGATTTCTTGAATCGTGCTAAAAATGACATTCTTGAAGCCACCGAGCATCAGGACATTCCCTTTGAGCGTATTGTTGAAGAAGTGCTGCCGCAGCGGGACCTGAGCCGTTCGCCGCTCTTTCAGGTCATGTTTGATCTGCAAAAAGCGCCGTTCAAGTCAT